>JAUYMZ010000201.1 GCA_030699355.1 Bacteroidota bacterium
GCCAGGTACGACCAAATGGAGCGCTGGTACAAAATGCCTATCACAGAAATTACCAATCACGGTTTAGGTTGGGTGGTACGAAATACTTTCATAGAATTTAAAAGACCCTTAATTTTGGGAGATGAAATGTTGGTTCGAACCTATATAGACGAAATGCAAAAAGACAGTGTAAAGGTAAATTTTGAAATAATTAAAGCGGCCAACGGAAAAATTTCATGCACTGGCTATTTTAATTATACCATGATAGACCTTAAAACAGCTCGCGCGGCTATTATACCAGAATGGATAATTGCGCGTTACAGCATTTAAAAAACTACTACATTTGCGCACTTGAAAAAATTTATTCCACATTTGTTTGTTTTGTTTTTTGTTGGCTTTTTAACCCAGGCCTGCCGCAAAAACGATTTGTTTACCAAAGATGCTGTATCTCTTCAGTTTTCTACCGATACCGTATTTTTTGATACCATATTCTCAAAATTAGGGAATAACCCAAACTCGCCGCGAAGCATTACTTTGCAAGTTAGAGTTACCAATCCTGACGCCAATGCTGTTAAAACCAATATTAGTTTACTTGGCAATTTTTATGGCATTTTTAAGCTCAATGTAGATGGCCGAGCAGGCAATGTTTTTAATGATATTGAAATTAGGGGAAACGATAGTATATATATTTTTGTGCAAGCCTACATAGACCCCGTTGGTAGCAATACCCCATTTATTGTTACCGACCAAATTTTGTTTGAAACCAATGGCAATAAGCAAGATGTAGATTTGGTTGTTTGGACACAAGATGCAGATTACTATCAAAATACTGTGTTAGATTGTAATGGGGGCAATTTGTTATGGACAAGCGATAAACCCATTGTTATATATGATTCTATATTAATTCCAAAAGGTTGCACCCTTACTGTGGAGGCGGGTGCTCAAATACATAATTTTAACCTATCTTGTATTTTGGTTCAAGGCACATTAATTGTAAATGGAACCACAGAAAAACCGGCTGTTTTCCAGGGAAGCAGATTAGACGACGATTACAAAGAATTTCCCGGCCAATGGATAGGCATCCGGTTTTTGCCTGGAAGTAGCGGTAATATCATACAAGGAGCCATCATCAAAAATGGATATATTGGCATCGAAGTAGACTCTATGCCTAGCAGCGGCACTTACGGATTAACGCTCAAATCATCCATTATTAGAAACATGAGTGCCTGTGGCTTATTAAATTATTCGGCCAAGGTATATTCAGAAAACAACTTGGTGGCCAACACCGGATTATTCACTTTTATTGGAGAACTAGGCGGCACTTACACCCTCATTCACAATACATTTTCTGCTCAAAGTCAGGTTACAGGCAGAAAAGACCCAAGCTTTTACCTGAGCAATGCGCCCGGAAGGTCTGCTTCTGGAGCCATTTTATTTAGCTATCCGCTGCAAATAACTGTGCAAAACAATATTATTTACGGCAGCCTCGACGATGAGTTTTTTATTAACGATGATGCAGATGGCATACCTATTAACAACCCCATTTTAGAAAACTGCCTACTCAAAACTAAAAATGCCAGCTTAAATACAAACGGTAATATTTTAAACCGCGACCCTAGGTTTATTAACGTATCCAAAGCCGATTTTGATTTACAAGCCAACTCACCCTGCCGCAATGCCGGCACCAATGTGGGTATTATGTTAGATTTAAAAAATAGAAATAGGAACATTGCCTCGCCCAGTATTGGCGCTTATGAAGTGCAGTAATCCACAGCGCAAAAGTTTGGATCGAACCAAAACAAATTGCAATTGAAATAAAAAAAACTACATTTGCATCGCTTTAGGTTGATTGAACACAACAAGTGTTACTTTCATTAAAAGGGAACTTAGGTGAAAATCCTAGACAGTACCCGCTGCTGTAAGCACCGAATGAGCAATCATTCATTTCTTTTTCTAACACGGCCACTTTTTATGCAAATAAATGGGAAGGCAGAAAAAGAAGGTGTAAGTCAGAAGACCTGCCAAAGTAAATTATTCAACAAGACTTTCGGGAAAAAAAGTCGGGGTGAACCAAATCTTGCTTGGCAGTATTTGCTATACCTTTTCTTTTCCCCTAAGCGAAAAACGAGTGTTTTGAAAAGAAACTTAGGTGTATTCATTTGTATGTTTGTATTTGGCATAGCAGCACTGTCTGCTAAACCCATACTTTATGCCTTTGCCCTTGCCAAAATAGACACAAATAAAGTATTACAAACCGTAAAAGTTTCTGGCACCCGCTATCCTCAATTTTTTACAGGAAGCAAAATCCTTTTCTTAGATTCTAGTCAGCTTAACCCATTCCAACAACAATCTATTGCAGGTGTACTGGCTTTTAAAAGTCCGGTTTTTATTAAGTCGTACGGACCAGGTATGCTGGCCACCCCGAGCTTTAGAGGCGGAAATGCCAACCACACTGCTATTATTTGGAACGGCTTTAACTTGCAAAATCCCATGAGCGGACAAGTAGATTTAAACAATATTCCCAGCTTTTTAATAGACAATATAGACATTCAATTTGGTAGTCAGTCTGTCTTATTTGGTTCAGGCAATATTGGCGGTACGGTTCACCTAAACAGCCAAGCAAACAAACAAATAGGCCAGCACGTAAATATATTGCTAGGCAACGGAAGTTTTGGTTCAAACATGGTAGGTATAAAATACGGTTTGGCTCGAACCAAATGGCAAATGGAGCAAAAGATATTCTTAGAAAAAGCAGCAAACAACTTTAGTTATAAAGCCATGGATGCCCTTTATCCGCAGGCTACACAAGCTACTAATCCAAAAACTTTGCCCACCCTTTACGCTGTAAATGCCCAAAGAAACAATGTGGTTTGGGTACAAGAATTGGCGTATCAAATTTCTGGAAAACACACCATTAATTTTCGCACTTGGCTACAAAATCATGAACGAAATATTCCGCCTAGCTTGCACGGACCTCTGTTGAATGCCCAACAAAAAGACGAATCTGCCAAAGCTTTGTTTGAGTATACATTTAAACAAAAATCCTACGAATTACAGGCAAGATACGCCTATTTTATAGACGCCCTTAGCTTTAAAAATAAGCAGGTAGAAGAGAGTTATAGCCTAGCCAACAGCCACACCGCATTTATAGACCAATTTTATATTAAAGACAAATTTCAATGGCATGGCAGTGCCATGTTTCAGCAAAACCAAGCCCAATTAAGAGGCGCAGCTAATGTGTGGCAACAAGATAAAATTGCCTTGTTTAGCAGTATAAAATTACAGCACTTTGACCAAAAGTTAAAACAACAAATTTCGGCCCGACAAGAATGGGTTAATGGGGTAGCCATTCCACTGATGCCAGCTTATGGCTTTAGTTACCAATTTTTGCCAAAAATGCATTTAGATGGCAATGTTTCGCGCAATTATAGACTACCCACCTTTAACGATTTATATTGGCCCGGCATGGGTAATCCAGATTTACAAGCAGAGTTTGGATGGAATCAAGAACTAAGTTTACACGCACACCATGTTATTAATTTTAAAGGCTGGAGAGGAAACTACAGTGGCAAAAGAGCCTTTTTAAGTGGCAATATTACCTATTTTAATAAGCAAGTAAACAACTGGATTATTTGGGTGCCCGCAGGAGGCAACTTAAGTACCCCAATGAATGTTTACAGAGTATGGAGCAGGGGCGTGGAAATGGCTTGGCAAATTAGGTTCAGGAATAATAAAAAAAGTGAATTTGTAGTGGGAGGAATGCATGATTATACCCAAACAAGCAACCAAGCATCTACCCTATTAAATGATGCTTCACTAAACAAACAACTTATTTATACACCCCGCGTAAAACACCAAATGCAAGTACAATTTTTGCGAGGAGATTATGCCTTTCAATACCTATACAATTATATAGGCACCCGATTTGTAAGCTCAGACCATAGCAATTGGCTCATGCCCTATAGCTTGCATGGTATAAACCTCAGTAAAAAATGGCATTGGTTCAGCAAGAATTGGCAAACCCAAATATTGGTAAACAATTTCTTTAATACCAGTTACCAAATTATGGTGAACCAACCCATGCCATTGGTAAATTATCAACTAAGTCTAAACATTAAACTTTAAACATTAAACCATAAACAATAAACAATAAACAATAAACAACATGAAAAAACAAATACCATTTGCAGGAGTACTTCTCCTCGTATTGCTAAGCACATTTAGCAAAGCACAAACAGCTGCCACCTTTGAAAACATCAGCTTGTCGCCTAACTCATTTTACAATGGAAGCGATTTTGCGGGCGGCACAAAAAGCGGTGATTTCTATTTTAGAAATAGCTACGATTCTTCATTTGGCGGATTCTGGAGTGGCTTCTCTGTATCGAATATGAAAGACGATAGCAGCAGAGGTTTTACGAACCAATACAGCGCCATTACGGGTGGCGGATTTAATTCTTCCAACTATGGCGTATATTATGGAAAAGGAAACCTCCTTGTAGAAGGAGATGCCAAAGGCAAACCCGTGAACGGTTTTTATATTACCAACGGAACGTATGCCTATTACGACATGAAAGAAGGTAGCGCATTTACCAAAAAATTTGGCGGCACTAGCGGCAACGACCCAGATTATTTTAAGGTAGAAATTAGCGCTTGGAAAAATAGCGGAAACCCAGCAGATACTACCTTAGAAGTATACTTAGCCGATTTTAGGTCTAGCAATAATGCCGATGATTATATCTTAAATACTTGGAAATTTGTAGACCTAAGTGCCTTTGGTGCAGTAGATAGTTTTGGTTTTAATTTTCACTCTTCAGATACAGGAGATTTTGGCATTAATACTCCCCTATATTTTTGCATAGACAACTTTGGCGACAAAGCCACAGGTATTGCTAAGGCCAACAAAAACGTAGGTATCAATATGTATCCAAATCCGGCACAAAACAGCTTGCACATTGCCTGTAACGAAAAAATTGAAAGCATAGAAATATTCAATTTAAACGGAGTAAGTGTTTTACAAAGTGAGGATACCAACCTAAATATTGATGCGTTAATTCCAGGCATTTATATTGTACACGTTCAACATGCTTTTGGCATCAGTCAACAAAAATTAATTAAAGAATAAATGCAAAACTTAACTGGCATTTTCACAAAGATAAAGGGCTTGCAAGTGCTTATTGTTGGCCTGCTTATGATGGCTTCCTGCGATAAAACTCCAGAGCAAATCATAGCCGAAACACCCCAATTGCCCGATAGCAATTTGGTAGGTATGTATATCGCCAACGAAGGAAATTTTCAATGGGGAAATGCCAGTTTAAGTTTTTATAATCCAATAAGTGGATTGGTTCAAACCGATATTTACAAAGCCCACAACGGCAAAGGAATTGGCGATGTATTACAATCTATTTATGCCTACCAAAACAAACTCTATTTGGTAGTAAACAACTCTCAAAAAATAAGTGTGCTCGATACAAAAACTTGGAAAGAAATAAACACCATCACAGGCTTTAACTCGCCTAGGTACTTTTTGCCAGTGAGCGCACAAAAAGCATATATAAGCGATTTATATGAAAATGCTGTATACGTTCTGAACCTAAACACGCAACAAATTAGTGGCAAAATTAAGTGCAGCGGTTGGACAGAAGAGATGGTTTTACTATCCAATAAAGCCTTTGTGTGCGGGGTTGAATCGCCTTTTGTATATGTGATAAATACAAGTACAGACCAAATAGAAGATAGTGTGCATATTGGCTATGGGGCGCAGTATATGCGGCAAGATTTAGCCAATAATATTTGGGTATTGAGCAATGGCAAAGCACCCATTTTACCTAGCTTAACAAAGATTAATACAGCTGGAGAGATTGCCTTACAACTTTGGTTTAAAAACGGAGATATGCCGCGCAGGTTGGAGATAAATGAAGCAAAAAATCAATTATTTTGGATAAACAAAGACGTGTATACCCTGTTTGTAAACGATACACTATTACCAAGCCAAGCGCTTATTACAGCAGGCAATAAAAACTTTTATGCCTTGGGATATGAGCCCTACAACAAAGAAATTTTAGTATCGGATGCAAAAGATTATGTGCAAAAAAGCGAAGTGTTTAGGTACAGCTTATCGGGTCAATTTAAAGGAAGTTTTCACACCCAAATAAATACAGGAAATTTTTATGCAAGAACCAAATAAAAAAGGAATAAAGCCGAATGATAAAGCGCCTTTAACCAAAAACAGTTTGGTGGCTGGGGAGCATTATTATTTTGAGAATGGCTTTATGGTTTTTACAGCCAAATACCACCTGCAAAGAGGCTATTGTTGTGGCAATGGTTGTAGGCATTGCCCCTACCCCAAAAACTAAAAAGCCTCGGCAATGGTAAAATAAACACCCCGTGTATTTTTTTCGCCAAAGCCAATATCTATGCGCGCATTAAGGTGTTCTTTTCTAATCATTAATCCGCGCAATCCTATGCCATAATTGGGCTTAAGGTTTTGGCTAAGCTCAGTTAAATTGCTACCTACATTTCCAAAACCCGCAAATACTGCTGCGCCTACCGGCCCCCAAATAAACTTTCTATATTCTGCTTGCATGGCAAAATAATGATCGTCTCGGTATCTTCCATTGTAGTAACCCCGCATAATCATATCATTGCCAATGGTTGGCATTTGTCGGTAAGGAACATAACCCCCATTATAACTTCCAAAAAATTGGGCAGCAAATACATCCTTTTTACCTATAGAAATGTATTTTCTTAAATCCATCACCACTGCTTTAAACCGGTAGCTATTCAATTTTTGGTTCATAAACATATGATTGCTTATTTCTAGATAAGCACCCGATGTTGGAAAAAAAACATTGTTTCTGTTATCAAAAGCAAAGGCCAAACCAGCACCTAAAACCTCGTACCCATTAATACCCGGAATATTGTTTTGCTGGGTGGTACTTAGGTCTGAAAAATCAACTTTATAAAGTTTTTCATACATTAATTGCGGTCCAAAATACCAGTTTTTAAAGACCTGCTTTACCAAGCGAGCATTAAACCTTTGTTGTTTAAAGTTATACAACTCTTTGGCAGATTCAGGGGCTGAATTTCCTAGCCCCCAGAAATATTCATTAAAATCGTTGTATACATATTGCGCCTTTAGGTTATAGGTATTTTGTTTAAAGAAAATATCTACATGCGGCCTAATATTAAATTGATTTAGCTGCGTATAAGAAGTATTTAAACGTATAGAAGAAGGTCGGGTTATACTATCATCGGCTGTTTTAAATACATAACCAAAACTAGCGCCCAATTTAATCCCTGTTTCAGGAGAAATCCCCCAAATTGGCACAATATAAAAATAGTTCTTCCTTGGTTTAGACTCTGACCCCTCAATAATAGAATAAGCTTTATCGATGAGCAATTCTAGCTTACTTTTTTCTTGTGCTTGTAAAGGCAAATATAAAAACAAGAAAAAAGCAAAGAAAAGCGAGAGTTTATATGTTTTTAAGGCATCAATCATTAAGGCAGTAACCTTCCGTACATTCTTGGAAAAGGAATGCTTTCGCGCACATGTGGCAATTTACATAACCAAGTAACCAAGCGCTCTAGGCCTAAACCAAATCCGGCATGCGGCACCGTTCCATATCGTCTTAAATCTAAGTACCACTCAAAAGCTTCCATAGGCAATTGGTGCTCGTTAATTTTTTCAATTAATAACTGCTCATTGGTTTCACGTTCTCCCCCGCCTACAATTTCGCCGTAACCTTCTGGCGCTAGCACATCCACCCCGCGGGCAAATTTACTGTTTTCTGGGTCGCGTTTTAAGTAGAAAGCTTTCACTTCATGTGGCCAGTTATACACCATAATTGGAACATCAAATAAACGCGTAATTACAGTTTCGTCGCTACCGCCCAAATCGTTGCCATATTCAAAATTACGCGCGCTGTTTAACCATTGTGGAATATTTCTTTCCTGCTCCTGCAAATCGCTCAACTCTTGCTTCAATTTATCAATTTGCGCTTGGTTAAAGCCAATTTCACCCTTCTTCATGCCAGGTGTTTTTATCTTGGCTTCGCGTTCTGCTATTTCGGCCTGAACCAAACCAATACGCTCCTGAACCGCCTTCAATTCATTCTCTAATGAAACAATAGAATTTTGTCCATTTACATCTTGTTCCCCTTTGATAATACGCACTGCTTCATCGTAGGTTAAACGTGGAAATGGCTTAATAATATTCTTTAAAATCTCGGTATCTCTTCCAATAATAGCCAATTCTTTCTCACAAGAATCTAACACGGCTGTAACCACACTGCGCAAGAAATCTTCGATTAAATCCATGTTATCAAAAATATCATAGAAGGCCATTTCTGGCTCTATCATCCAAAACTCACTCAAATGCCTGCGTGTTTTAGATTTCTCGGCACGGAAAGTGGGTCCGAATGTATAAATCTTACCTAATGTCATGGCCATAGCCTCCCCGTATAATTGTCCGCTCTGACTCAAATACGCGGGGTCGCCGTAAAAATCGGTTTCAAACAAGTTGCTAGTTCCTTCGCAGGCATTGCCCGTAAAGAGCGGGGCATCCATTTGCACAAATCCCTTCGATTGAAAGAACTCATGGATAGAAAAAATAATCTTGTTACGAATGCGCATGATAGCCCACTGACGTTGACTACGCAGCCAAAGGTGACGTTTATCCATTAAGAAATCTACGCCATGTTCTTTTTTAGCAATGGGATAATCTAGAGACTCGCCTATTATTTCAAGCGCGTTTACTTGCAATTCAAAACCACCCATTTGGCGCTCATCTTTTACCACCAAACCCGTTAAAGAAACAGAAGCTTCCAAGGTAATTTTGCGGGCCTCTTCAAAAAGTGCTTCACCAACGGTATCTTGGCTAATAACACACTGGCACCAGCCCGTTCCATCACGTAAAACAACAAAAACCAAACCCTTACTTTCACGTTTGTTGCTGGCCCATCCTAATAATGTAAGCTCCTGACCTTCATAACTAGCAAGGTCTTTAATTAAATATTTTTGCACGGCGACTATCTTACTTTAAAAAATTGAGTTGCAAAAATAGCCATAAGATGCCGCAACACAAAGTTAAAAAAGCAAAGTAAAGAGAAGAAAATAGTAGCCCATAAGCAGCCAAACCCCATCAAAAACATCAAAAAAAATAAATTATCCCCGAAAATCGGAAGTTGTACTTCCATATTTCGGGGATAATTATATCTTTGTAGAATGATAACGAGGATAATAGATAAAAAGATAGAAAAAGCACTCAAGCAATTCCCAGCAGTAGGATTAATTGGCCCAAGGCAATGTGGCAAAACCACCTTGGCCAAACAAATCCAAAAGAAAATGGCTGTAAAAAATGGTGTCTACTTCGATTTAGAAAGTCCGCAAGACATTCGCAAATTTGAGAATCCAGAGTTATTTTTAATGGCCCATCAAAACGACCAAGTTATTATTGATGAAGTACAACGGATGCCTGAGCTATTTCCAATTATGCGCTCGCTCATAGATAAAAAGAGAAAAGCAGGTCGCTTTTTATTATTAGGTTCAGCCAGCCCCGCCTTAATGAAAGACAGTTCAGAATCACTAGCCGGCAGAATCTACTATATTGAAGCCACGCCATTATTGCTTGTTGAGTTGCCAAATAAAACGGGCACACTCCAAAAGCATTGGTTTAGAGGCGGCTTTCCTGATGCTTGGAAAGCCAAAACAGACGAAGCATTTTTAATGTGGGTAGATGGTTTTGCCCGAACCTTTATAGAAAGAGATTTGAACCTATTGTTTGGAATTAGCTTTTCGCCGCAGCTCATGTTTAAACTTTGGCGCATGTTGGCCCATCATCATGGTGGGATTTGGAATGCGCAATCGTTCTCAAAAGGCTTAGATGTGAGTGCCAAAACCGTAAATCATTACTTAGATTACTTACAAGGTGCATTTATGGTGCGCAAGCTCATGCCGTATCATAAAAACACCTCCAAAAGATTGGTTAAGAGTCCGAAAGTATACATTAGAGACAGCGGGCTATTGCATTACCTCTTAGATATACAACACGCCAAAAACCTACAATACCACCCACAATTGGGTTACTCGTGGGAAGGCTACGTGATAGAACAAATCATTTCGTTGCTACCCAATTCGGTTCAGCCATACTATTTTAGAACCCATGATGGAGCAGAAATAGACCTTATATTAGTAAAAGGAATTACTCCTATTGCAAGCATAGAAATTAAGTACTCAGAAAAACCTAAATTAAGCAAAGGATACACAGAAAGTATCAAAGAATTAAATACCAAACATAACTATATAATTACTCCTGCCAACGAAGACGCGTGGCCACTTTCAGAAGATATATTTGTAATTGGGCTTCGCAGCTTCTTAGAAAACAAACTCAGCAAAATTAGTAGTTAAGCAGAAATTATCCCCGAAAATCGGAAGTTGTACTTCCGATTTTCGGGGATAATTTATTTTATAAGGAAGGCTTTTGAAAGCCATTTATCTTCATAATTAAGCTTTAAAATATACATGCCAGCTTCTAATAAACGAACATCTAAACCTTCGTTTGCAGGCATAAAACCTTCCTTTACTTTTACGCCATTAGTAGTGTAAATTTGGTATGAAATACTTGATTCATTTGGTAAGCCTTTTATCCAAATATAATTGGAGCTTGGGTTTGGATAAACCACCACATCATGGAACTTATTTTCTTTTATACTGGTAGTTGGATTTAACGAATTAACATACGATTCAAACACTCCCGAACCATAAGTAGACACTACCATTCTACCATCAGTGGTTCTGTGATGCATCATGGTTACAGGCTGCATACCAATAGAAGAAGCACCTTGGCGTGTCCATACCGTTTGCATGCCGTCTATCTTTTTAGTGGCATATAAACCCGTGCTTGTACCTACAAAATACAGCAAACTATCTTGGGTTGGCGCTATGGTAAACCAACGGCAACTCGGACCATTACCGCCGCCAGTTGAGGTTTGCTCTAAGTTACCTCCAATAGGCTGCCAGGTTAGTCCGGCATCTTTGGTTTCAAATAAACTGTGCACACCATAATTGGTAAACACCACAAACAGGCGCGAAGAATCTGTAGGGTCTTGTGTAATACAATGCAAATAGGCACTTGGGAAATTACTGCCACTTATTAACTCGGGAACACTGCTAATATTGGATGCATTTCTTAACCTAAATAATCTACCTCTTCGCGTACCATAATACAATACATCTACTTGAGATTTGGAGCTAAAAATAGAAGTTATTTCGTCACCCGCAACTGTTAGCTTGGTATTGCTTAACTCTGTCCAATTTATAGCGCTTGCATTACTGTCTAGCTTGCTCTTTAACGGAATGGCGGTGATATCACTGTTTCGCCAAATTACGGTTTGTGCAGGCGTAAATAACACTTTAAAATCGTTGGCATCTGGCGTAAACGGATTAATAAACTCATAGATATTTTTATCAACTCCTTTTGGGTCAATCCGGGTATATTGTGTTGCCTTGCCCTCTGCATCTAAAATCATGCGGTGCATTCTACCTTGTTGAATAGATAAATATACTTCACCACCACCAGGCTTTACATAACAATACGAACCATCGTAACTCAAAGGCATATACCATTCTTTTCTGGCATCTGGCTGCAAGCAGGCATAAGTGCCATTATCTTGCGTGCCACCCACTGTAAACTTGCTAGTGCTGGCAGCATCTTGGGTTATGGTATAAAACTGGGTGGTAACATAGCCATTGTTTAAATACTGCCACGTTACATTGCTTTCCATGCAATTTTGGGTAAGAGATAAACCCCCATCATGCACAGATATCATCTTGTTAAAGTTGTTTGGATAAAATACTACACCATGACAATCGGGATGATGATTGGGGTATAATTGAAAATCGGGTAAGGTGGTTCCAATACCATATCCACCCATCATTACCGTATTATTTTTTGTGCTGAACCCATCTGTTGAACGATACAAATTAGTTCCACTTAAGAACACGGTATTGGCATCATCAGGCTTTACTGTTACCTCTAAACAATATCCTCCTTGTGAAATAAAACTGCCAAAAATCTCATTGTTAACCGGAATATTTACCGACCTATCACTCCAAGTCCCGCCTGCTCCGCTGCCATCGCCACTTACATAGGTGTACTTCCATAAACTATTGTATTCGCTTCTCCCTTCAAAGGTTTTGCTTTCTTTTCCAATACCAGGTGTATGTGCCACAAAGTACACCTGGTTTTCATCTGAAGGCGCTATGCCAATGGCCATTCTATCCCAAGTAGATTGAAAGCTATCTGGAGATATGTTTGTCCAGTTTCTCCCATTATCAGCAGAGCGCCAAACACCTTGGTGCTGACCACCACCCGAGAGCGTTGCATACACAATGCCTTTAGGTGAAACAGCCACATCTGTAAAGTAACTATAGCTGCTGGCTTGCGAATTTCCACCTCTTACTTTTACCCAAGTGGTCCCCCCATTGATGCTCCTAAATATGCCATCAAAATTGGCTGCATACACTACATCTATACTATCAATGGTTTGGTTCAGGGCTAGTCTATGTATTACCGACCAAGCGCCAGATAAGCCGCCTAAACCGCTACTTACATTTCCTGCTTTTACCCAAGTATCGCCCCCATCAGTTGACTTATACACGCCACTGCCATTATAAAAAGCACCCGGCAAACTGCCGCCATATAATTCGCCAGTAGAAGCATACCAAGTTCTTTCTTTGCCCTTTCGTTTGTCCTGAACCAAGCTCGTAATATTGGCCGTTGGGGCATCTTTCATTTGGGTTATATACCAACTAATGCCACCATTGGTACTGCGCCAAATTCCGCCTGTAGCGGCTCCCGCCAACAATACATTTTGATCTAATACATCTATGGCCAATGCTCGGGTTCTGCCACCCACATTGTACGGACCAATAGACTGCCAAGTGGCAAATTTATTCTGAGAAAAATCTACAGGTAAGGTATTTGCATAAGCCAATTCTAAAGCGCGTATGTTGGGTGGAATGGTTCCCAATGAAGGATCGGCATACATTTTAACCATGGCCTTTAAGCGTGCTTTTAAATTCATCGTCATGCCATCTATGGAATGCGAAGCCCGCGATGAAAAGGTTTGGTTCAAACCGAAAAAGAAAGAGATGCCAATGGCAAGAGCAGTGCAAAATTTATTAATCATCGTGTTTAAACTTTAATCAAAAGTAGTCAATTTGACTAAAATAAAAACCAACTGAAAGAAGTGGAAATTACTTTAATATAAAACTATTTTCTCAGTATAAATATCATTCCCAATTCGAACTTTAATTAGATGAATACCAGCTGCAGTTGAAGGCATTGGAAGACTAAACTCTTGCAAGGTATTTGAATGAAAATGATTCGATTGAATACTATTTCCTAAAATATCTAATATTGTTACTTCAACAATTTCACTAGTTGCTTTAAATAAGTTTAATGTAATTAATCTATCATCAGGATTTAGTCTAACATTTAATTTTTGGGTATTATTTGCTTTTGTTAAGTTAGATAAAACGGTCTCACATAAAATTGTACGAAAAACTGTATCTGATTGATTATTTGAAAGGTCTCTTACCCAATAATAAGATTTAAAATTACCAGGTACGGCACAAAACAAATTTCCAAATTGATTTCTTGGCAAATTAGTCACTACAAAAAAATTGCTACGCAATTCGGCATCCGAGTTTACATCGTCCACTAATAATACTTGCGAGTCCAAAAATTCCTCACCAACGCGAATAAAGATGGTGTCGATTCCCAACAAATCAACTCTTGGTTTAACAGTATCAGGTGGAGCAAAATTACTGCTTAATTCTGTAGAAAATCTGAAATTACCTGCAATAACTGCATTACCTAATAAAAGAATTACTACTAAGATAGAAAATACATTTCCTTTCATACGTTTTGTTTTTGTAAATTTAAATTTAATTCGTTACATAACAAAACCTATCCTTATTTAATTATCGTAAGCCAAATACGGAGCTAGCCATTTTTCTATATATTCTACAGATTCTCCTTTGCGATTTGCATAGTCTACTACTTGGTCTTTATCTATTTTACCAACGGCAAAATACTTACTATCTGGATGCGCAAAATAGAAGCCACTTACGGCCGCCGTTGGGTACATGGCGTAGTTTTCTGTGAGCGTAATACTAGTTGCTTCTTCTGCTTGTAATAAATCAAATAGCTTGCGTTTTTCGGTGTGGTCTGGACAAGCAGGGTAACCTGGAGCTGGGCGAATACTGATGTACTTTTCGTGGATGATTTCATCATTGGTAAGCTGTTCATTTTCTACAAATCCCCAATATTTGGTTCGAACCAACTCATGCATTTTCTCGGCAATGGCTTCTGCCAATCTATCTGCAATGGCTTTAATCATGATGCTATTATAATCATCGTGATCGGCTTCATATTTTTCAATAAGTGGCTCAATACCTATGCCCGCTGTAACGGCAAAGAATCCCATATAATCCTTTTTACCACTTTCTTTGGGTGCCACAAAATCGGCCAAACATAAATAAGGTAAATTGGCTGCTTTTTCGTTTTGCTGGCGCAAGAAATGAAAGGTTTGCTCACCACCTGAAGTTTGAACAATTACATCATCTCCTGCCGAATTAGCTTCATAGAAACCAATCACGGCGCGGGCTTCCAATAATTTATTTGCAATAACCTCGTCTAACATTTTATTGGCATCCTCAAATAATTTCTTGGCTTCTACACCCACAATTTTATCATCAAAAATACGCGGATATTTACCCACTAATTCCCAAGTAAGGAAAAAGGGTGTCCAGTCTATTCGCTCTCTTAATTCATCTAATGGAAAATCTATAAACGTTTTATTTCCTAAGAATGTAGGCGCCACAATTTGCTCATAAGTAAGCGCCATTTTCTTCTGTTGCGCATGCGTTAAGGCAACAAAGTTTTTATCTTTTTTTCTATTTTTATAATCAATTCTAAACTGCTCGTACTCCTCTTTAATGCGCTTAGTAGTACCTGCCAATTGATCTTTACTAATAAGGCTTTGGGCCACAGGCACACTCTTACTGGCATCTAACACATGCACTACTGGTCCGCTATAAACAGGGTCTATCTTTACAGCAGTATGCGCCCTAGAAGTAGTGGCTCCGCCAATAAGCAAAGGAATTTTTAAACCCAATCTTTCCATTTCTTTGGCTACATGTACCATTTCATCTAAGCTTGGTGTAATTAATCCGCTTAAGCCAATTACATCCACTTTTTCTCTAATAGCAGCCTCTAAAATCTTTTCAGCAGGCACCATTACCCCAATATCAATAATCTCAAAATTATTACAGGCCATCACCACACCCACAATATTTTTTCCAATATCATGAACATCTCCTTTAACGGTAGCCATTAAAATTTTTCCTTGTGAGGTGCTGGTATCGCCACTTAATTTCTTCTCGGCATCCATATAAGGCAACAAATAAGCTACTGCTTTTTTCATTACCCTTGCGCTCTTAACCACTTGCGGTAAAAACATTTTGCCTGAACCAAATAAATCTCCTACTATGTTCATTCCAGCCATTAACGGACCTTCAATTACTTCTAGAGGTTTATTAAAATATTGGCGCGCTTCTTCTGTATCCTCATCTATAAATTCTACAATGCCTTTTACCAAAGCATGGCTCAACCTATCGGCAACTGGGGCATTTCGCCACTCCAAATCGAGTACTTTTTCTTTGCCTTTACCTTTAACTTTTTCGGCATATTCTAACAACCTTTCTGTGGCATCTTCTCTCCTATCTAACAGCACATCTTCTACCATATCTAGGAGTTCTTTGTCAATTTGGTTGTACACCTCTAACTGACTAGGATTCACAATTCCCATCGTCATGCCGTTTTGTATGCCATGGTATAAAAATGCGCTGTGCATGGCCTCGCGCACTTTATCATTTCCTCTAAATGAGAAAGACACATTGCTTACGCCTCCACTAATTTTTGCTCCAGGCAAATTTTCTGTTATCCATTTGCTACCCCTAAAAAAATCAATGGCATTTCTACGGTGTTCTTCCATGCCTGTTGCCACTGGAAAAATATTAGGGTCGAAAATAATATCACCTGCCGGAAAGTGTACTTTTTCGGTTAATATCCTATAAGCACGTTCGGCAATTTCTATACGTCGTTCAAAGTTATCGGCCTGACCCAATTCATCAAACAACATCACAATTACGGCAGCACCAAAACGCTTCACTGTTTTGGCTTGGCGCACAAATTCTTCCTCACCCCCTTTAAGCGAAATAGAATTTACTACACACTTCCCCTGCACGCATTTTAATCCGGCCTCAATTATTTCCCATTTAGACGAATCTATCATAATAGGCACGCGTGAAATATCGGGCTCGGAGGCAATCAATTTCAGGAAACGCTCCATGGCTTCCACGCCATCAATCATTCCCTCATCCATGTTAATATCAATTATCTGCGCACCGCCCTCCACTTGCTCCCTGGCCACAGCCAAAGCAGCATCAAAATTTCCTTCACGTATTAATCGCAAAAACATCTTAGAACCTGTAACATTGGTGCGTTCACCTACGTTTACAAAGTTAGTTTCTTTGGTAATTACAAGTGGTTCAAGACCGCTTAATCTAAGTGTATAATCTTTGTTCATTGTTTGTATTTTTTGTCGATAGTCCATGGACCATAGACCATAGCTAAATTTTTACTTGTTTAATGTTATTCTTAATGATTGTAACATTTTAATTAAAACCTCACAATCTTCATATATTTTATCAAAATCCTCTTTACTAATAATCTCTCTTGTTTTGGCAATATGTATGCAACAAACAACTTCTATAGCAGACCTAATGGCATATCCAACAAATTTTGAAAACTCAGGGTTTGATTGTCCTTGCGACCCTTCTGCAATATTTAAAGCGATAGAATCTGAGGCTCTTTTAATTTGAGAGCTTAGCACATAGACTTCATCTTTGGGAAATTTCTTTACCACAAAATCAATAAAACCAATTAATTCAATTGACTTCCTCCAAACCGCTAAATTTTCAAATTTAAACATATCTTCACTATGGACTATGGTCTATGGACTATGGACATTATGCTAAAAGCTTTCTTGGTTCATACCTACCAGCCATTTCTGCTATGGCTTGGATGTGATCTGGGGTGGTGCCGCAGCAGCCGCCGAGGATATTTACGAGGCCTTCTTTGCAAAACTCTTCTACTTGTTTGGCCATGGCTGCTGGAGATTCGTCGTATTCTCCAAACTCATTGGGCAAACCGGCATTTGGGTAGGCGCTTACATAAAATGGCGCGTTGTTGTTTAATACTTGTAAATACGGTCTGAGGGCGCTAGCTCCCAAGGCGCAATTAAGGCCAATACTTAGCAATGGCATGTGTTGCATGCTAATTAAAAAGGCTTCAGTGGTTTGACCCGATAAGGTTCTACCCGAGGCGTCTGTTATGGTTCCTGAAATCATGATAGGCCAATGTTTGCCAAGCTCTTCAAACAATTCATCTACGGCAAATAAAGCTGCTTTGGCATTGAGTGTATCAAAAATGGTTTCAATTAAAATAATATCTACGCCACCCTCTATTAGCTTGCGTGCTTGTTGTTTGTAGGCTATTACTAACTCTTCAAAGGTAACTGCCCTAAAGCCGGGATCGTTTACATCCGGACTAATAGACAAAGTTCGGTTAGTTGGCCCCATAGCACCTGCCACAAAGCGCGGTTTAGCGGGGTTAAGCGCGGTTACTTCATCGGCCACCTCACGGGCAATTTTGGCACTTTCATAGTTTATTAAATCTACCCATTCCTGACCCAAATCGTAATCTGCTTGGGCAATGGTAGTACCACTGAAAGTATTGGTTTCAATGATATCGGCACCTGCATCAAAATATTGACGATGAATGGCCTTAATCACATCTGGACGGGTAAAGCTCAGCAAATCATTATTACCCTTGAGCGGTCGATGATGATTGGCCAAAGCTTCGTTCCTAAAATCTTTCTCTTCCAGCTTATACCGCTGAATCATGGTACCCATAGCACCATCTAAAATGAGAATTCGTTGTTTTAATATTTCGTTTATATTCATATTTGAGTCCATAGTCCATAGTCGATAGACCATAGCAAAAGCTAGGGTCGGCCAAAAACTATGGACTATGGACCATGGTCTATGGACTTTTCTCAGAAAGTTGTTGCTGTTGTGTTTGATTGGGTTTTGGGACCATCATTCACTTATCAGCATTCGGGGGAGAACCACCGAAATAGGTATTGGCACTACGGCTATAGCCGACTTGCCAAGACATCACAGGGCCTATTCCCTCCGTCTTTCTGGATAAGTGCTGCGAATATATTGATATTGTGTGGTGTAATGCAAGTTTTTTGTTTGAGAGGGGGGAGGGTCCATAGACCATGGTCCATAGACGATAGCTTTTGGGCTTGGTTTTTAGGCGCTGGATCGACTCAAAATCATTTATGACGGAACCATTTATTTTTCGAAAAGATTTTTTCGAAGATATGATCGTACTATCGACCAAATGGTACAAGCTGCTAGAAGTGGCAAACAAAATATAGTTGAAGCAAGCATGGCTTCTGGCACCTCAAAAGAATAGCAAACATTTATTTAGCTTCAATCAGGTTTCCTTTTAAATCAAATATGATATAATTACCTAGACTATCTCTTGCAGCTATGTGGTCATTATATCCATTACCATAATAAATACTTTCATAAATAAAAGGAATAATTACTTTACCTAATGTGTCTATCATTCCAAATTTATTGTTTTGTTTTATTTTACAAATTCCATTATAAAAATTTTCATATATATAATCTAAATCATTTAAAACAAACCTAGGTTCAATGATTACTTTGCCTGTAGAGTCAATAAAACCCAATTTGTTTCTGTAAACAATTGGGTAAATAGGATTTTGGTTTTTATCTAAAACCTCATCTGCTTTCAAACCTACATAATCATAAATAAGTGGTAAAACAACTTTCCCTTTTTCATTTATAAGTCCATACTGTTCATGTAAAAAGATTAATTCAGATCCATTTCTTACCTTTTCGGTTGAAACATTAAAAACATTTGGATATAAGCCGCCCCATTGGTCAACATAATTATTATATTGACCAGCAAGAAGTTGTTCAATGGTTGCAAAAATTAGACTTGATGTTATTGGTTTTTTCGTTTTATCGCATATCAAATAATTGAATGGTACTTCTTTATTTAGTCCACAACCTACTATTCTATAATTATTTAAAATACTATCTGGGTATAAGGTATTCCAATAATAAACTGAATCTTGATTAAATGAAGGTATTTGTTTATTGCTGTCATAAAAAAGGGAGAAAAGAGGCGCAACACGTGTAATTACAGCCAATCCAAACTGATTAAAGTTTTCTATTCTTCGATAAATTGGAGGTGTGATAATACTAGTATCTATATAATCAAAACTATTTACAACATTTTTTATACCATAAGCACAATAGTTATTATCAAAGTAAACAAAGGATTTTTGTGCCTTTGCAATAAAAACAAATAAGCATTGTATAAGGATTAATAAACCAAAAGATTTTTGAAGTTTTTTTACAAGCATAACAAAGGCAATATAAATACTTTTGAAGTCAAAATAAATCCTTGCGGGAAAATTTAAAGTCATAATACGTTATGCCTCGAGCAAAAAAGGTTGTTTAACTTCTAATTTTGCATTTAATTTACGCTAGAATTCAATCCGACTTTTAAGCACTTATTATTATATGAAAATTGGGGGGGGCAACTTCAATACTATTTTGCGTCAATCGACGTTTTAAGATTGGAGTATGAGGATATTTTCATTTTAGATATTACAAGTCTTAGTGCTGGCCGTGAAAAAGATAAGTTTTATGTGGAGATGGCAGCATAGCAATTATTTAATATGTTGATTTATAAAAAATAATTTGTAATTAATTTTCTTTATTTATACATTTGAGTTATCAATTAATAACTAAGCCTATGAAAAACCTCAATCCAATAAGCTATAATATTTGCCAATCTATTAATGGCGTTTTATTCCTTTACAAAAGGAATTTTATACAATAAATTTAATTACAAAAATATTATATGGCTTATTACTTTTTTACCGAAATAGATAAATTAAA
>JAUYMZ010000203.1 GCA_030699355.1 Bacteroidota bacterium
CATCAATCAGTTATTGCGCGAAAATAATATCAGCAAAAAAGAACTGGCTGAAAAGATGGATAAGAAACCATCTGAAATTTCCAAGTGGTTGGGCGGTGAGCATAATTTCACCTTGCGTTCACTTGCAAAATTGTCGGCTGAATTGGGTGAACCTTTATTGGAAGTTCCTAAGAAAAAAACTCAGTCCACCTTTATAAGTGGTTACAGTCGCAGTGTACACACTTTTGTGGTTGAAAAAAAAATAGGTTCAAACAAGCCTTTACAAGTTATTGAATGGCAGCAAGCAAACGAATTAATTCAGTTAAGCAATGTCGGATAACAACAATATATTTGACCCTGAAAAAATAAGCATCGTTGAGTTTAAAATGATGAAAGGTCAGGTGGATGTTCCTGAAGTTTTTGAGACAGCAATTGTTGAAGGATATCAATTAGATAATTCGCTGCAATTTGGTTTTAACTTAGACGAAAAACTGGTAAAAGCAGATTTTATCATTGAACTTAAAACGGAGAGCAAAGGGCGGAATGCTAAAGAGGCAACAGGTAATTTTCATTTGGTGTTTTTTTACAACGTTGAGAACCTAAATGAGTTGGCAAAATCTAATGAAAATAATTTAATTGAATTGAATCCAGGTTTGGCAAACGCACTTTCATCTGTTACCTATTCTACATCAAGAGGCATTCTTTTAACTCGTTTACAAGGCACCGCTTTACAAAACTTTGTTTTGCCAATTATCAACCCGAACAAGCTGCTTCATAATAAGTAAAAATCTATGAGCTACGAATACTCAGAAGATAACCTCATAGAGCAAACCGCGATTGATTTATTTTTTCATCAATTAGGTTGGGATACGCAAATAGCTTTCAATAAAGAAAGCTTTGGCGAGGGAAGTACTTTGGGTAGATTGAACAAAAAAGAAGTAGTGCTCAAACGGATTTTTTTGGAGAAAATAAAAGAGTTCAACCCTAGCTTGCCGCTAAAAGTATATGAAGAAGCCTACGAAAAACTAATAGAAGAAAGCATTACTAAATCGTTGGCTGAAATAAATTTTGAGAAGCACCAACTGTTAAGAAACGGAATACCTGTTGACTTTATCAATGAAAAAGGCGAACAAATAAAAAACAAAAAACTTAAGGTTTTCGATTTTGACAATGCAGACAACAACAGCTTTTTAGCCGTTCGCCAATTGTGGATTCAGGGTAAAAGTAACCGCGAACGCCGACCTGATATTATTGGTTTTGTGAATGGTATTCCGCTACTCTTCATAGAATTAAAAGCAGCTCACCGCAAATTAGAAAACGCCTATAACGATAATTTTACCGACTATAAAGATGTAATTCCAAAACTATTCTACTACAATGCTTTTGTGATGCTGAGTAATGGCATTGAAAGTCGCATTGGAAGCGTTACAGGCAAGTATCAGCATTTTCACGAATGGAAACGCATTACCGAAGAAGATGAAGGTATTGTGGCTTTGGATAGAATTATTGTGGGCGTTTGTGACAAGAAACGCTTTTTAGATTTATTTGAAAATTTTATTCTGTTCGATAACTCCTTGGGCAAAATTGTAAAACTCATTGCTCGAAACCACCAGTTTATTGGCGTTAATAAAGCCATTGAAAATATACAGCACAAGGAGAAATTATATAAACTTGGCAAAATATCTTTAGAAGAAAAGCAAAAACTAGGTGTGTTTTGGCATACGCAAGGTAGCGGAAAATCATATTCAATGGTTTTCTTTTGCCAAAAGATACACCACAAATTTACTGGTAGCTATACCTTCTTGGTGGTAACAGACCGTAACGAATTAGATACACAGATTTATGGAACATTTAGCGGAGTAGGAGCAGTACCGCAGGTAAAAGCTGGGGCAAAAGAGTCGTTAAAAGCTAGCACCGGGAAGCATTTAAGAGAATTACTTGGTTCAGACCACCGCTATTTATTTACGCTCATTCATAAATTTAACTTTGAGGAAGAAATAACCAAACGAGATAATATCATTGTTATATCAGATGAAGCACACCGAACACAAGGTGGTCAGTTGGCGATGAACCTGCGAAATGCCCTACCAAATGCATCTTTCATTGGCTTTACGGGCACTCCACTTTTCAAAGACGATGAAATTACTAAGCGTATATTTGGGGATTATGTTTCTAGATACGATTTCAAAAGAAGTGTAGATGATGGAGCCACAGTTCCTTTGTATTATGAAAACAGAGGTGAATATTTAGGATTGAATAATCCAATTATTAATGAGCAAATAAGGGCCGTTATTGATGCCGAAAGTGAAGATTTAGATAGCGACCAACGCAGCAGAGTAGAACAACTTTTTGCCAGAGAATACCCTATACTTACAGCTAAGAAAAGATTAGATGCCATTGCCAAAGATGCAGTTTGGCATTTTTGTAACCGAGGATATAAGGGCAAAGGAATGTTTGTGGCTTTGGATAAATTAACGGCAGTAAAAATGTATGATTTGATATCGCATCATTGGAAGCTAACCGTTGAACAATTAGATAAAGATGTTTCCAAAGGAAAATATGGCGACCAGGAATTATTAGAAAAAAGCAGAGAACTGCAATGGATAAAAGAAACAGAAATTTGTGTTGTGGTTAGCTCAGAGCAAAACGAAATACAAAAGTTTAAGAAATGGGATTTAGACATAGAGCCGCATCGAGAGAAAATGAACACACAAGACCTTGAAACAAGGTTTAAAGATGAAGATGACCCTTTCCGTTTTGTTATTGTTTGCGCCATGTGGATTACTGGCTTTGATGTGCCTACACTTTCTACATTATACCTAGATAAGCCATTAAAGTCGCACACCTTAATGCAAGCCATTGCAAGAGCCAACCGAATTAGCGAAGGCAAAAACAATGGTTTAATAGTAGACTATATTGAAACTTACACAGCCTTGTTGGATGCTTTAGCCATTTATGGTTCAGGTGGCGAGGATGGCGAAGGCGGTGGAAGTGAAAAACCGGAGCCACCTGTTAAGCCAAAAGAAGAACTCATCAATCAATTGGAAGAAGCTTTAGAAGCTACCGAAAGTTTCTTGCAAGAAGAAGTAAATTTTGACTTACAGGAATTAATTAATGCCAATGGCTTGTACAAATTGGCTGCCATGGAAAAAGGAGTAAATGCAGTTTATACCAATGATGAAACCAAACGAAAATTTCAGGTTTTAGCGAGAGAAGTTTTCAAGAAATACAAAGCACTGCAACCCGACAAAGTATTAAATTATTACGCACCTAGAAAGAATGCCATTGATGTAATCTATACAGCCATTGAAGATAATATTGAAAGTTCAGACGTTTCAGATATTATGCGTAAAATTCAACAGGTAATAGATGAATCAATTTTAACTTTGGTTGCTGAACCAACCCACCATGAAGGGAAAATAATTGACCTAAGCGGCATAGACTTTGCGTTACTGGAG
>JAUYMZ010000204.1 GCA_030699355.1 Bacteroidota bacterium
CTTAATTCCTGCACCATTCCTAATTTTTGAAGGTCTTCCATTTTTAGTTTTTCTTTGGAAGCCATGATACAATACGTGTACGTTTTGTTTGTATAGGTTGTTTTCTGGAATTGGGCAATATCCGCGTAGGTCATGTTTGGAATGCTTTCGTAAACAGCTTTTCTAGCATCGTAATCTATGCCCAATTTTTCTGCTGCAGCATATGAGAAAATGATATTGGCATCATTGATTCTTTCTGTTTCAATGGCGTTTAAAATGCTGGTTTTGCCAGATTCAAATGAATTGTCGGATTGAGGCATTTGGTTCAACAATTCATTCATGGCTGGAACGGCATCATTAAACTTATCTGCTTGGGTACCTACATAAGCGATAATATAATAAGGGTCGTTTTGTTTGGCCGGTGTATTAAACCTAGAATAAGTAGAATAAGCCAATGCCTTAGATTCGCGAATGGTTTGGAAAACAATAGACGACATGCCGCCACCAAAATATTCGTTAAATAAAGTTATCACTGGCGATTTACTTGGGTCGAAACCGCTCATGGCTTTGTTTAGCCACATAATTTCTGCCTGAACCATTTTGTAATCTACAAAGAAAACTTTGTTTTCATTGGTTTCGCTTCTGGTAAAAGTAGCTGGTGCAGGGTAGGATAGCGGCTTCTTAGCCAATTTGTGCTCTTTGTTTAATACCTTGGTAAGTAATGCTAAAGTTTGCGGACCAAAATACCATATTTTGTGTTGGTAAGCATTTAGCTTTTTTAAGTATCCTGTTAGTTCAGCAGCTTGTAAAGCCTTTAACTCCCCTTCTTTTAGCTCATGTTTAAACGGGTTGTTGCTGCCATACATGGCATAATTTTGCAAGGCTGCGCGGAATATGTAGTTCTTATTCTTCTTGGCATCGGTTCTGCCCTTTAAGGTACGGTCTACCAATTTATCTAAGGCCGTTTGGTCTGGTTTGGCATTGGCCAATAAATGTTCAAATAACCTAACAGCCGCTTCAAAGTTTTGGTTCAAACCTTTTAAAGAAACATACACCTGCTCGTTGCCTACATTTACGTTAAAATCGCAAGCTAATTTAAAAAATTCCTGACTAATTTGATCGGCAGTGTATTTGTCTGTACCCAAATAAGGCAATAAGTTTACGGCCATAGGTAATTTTAAATCGTGAAACTTACCCATATCTAGCACATAATATAACTCAAACAATTCGTTGTCGTTGTTTTTTACATAATGAATAGGCGCATATCCTGTTTTTCCAAAGGCAATATCCTTTTTAAAGTCTAAAAACTTAGGCGCAATTTTAGGAGCTTGTGTGTTTATAATATCTTTTACAAAAGGCGAAACATCATCTCTGTTTACATCTACCGGTGTAATTTCTGGCTTTTCAATTTTTTGAATGCTATTATCTTCTCCCGCTCTTTTATAAACAATTACCGAGTTAGTGGTGTAATATTTTTTGGTAAAAGCTACCAATTCTTCTTTGGTAATTTTTTCCATTTCATCTAATTCAGCCACTACTTCTGCCCATTTACGTTCAGATGTAAAGGCATCTAGCATGGCACCAGCCCTGCCTTCATTGCTTTCTCTCTCTTTAATTTTGTATACTTTTAAATTAGCAATAATGGCTTGCAAGGTTTGGTTGTCGAACTCGCCAGCTTTTACCTTTTCTATTTGTGCCAATAATAAGTCTTTTACTTCCTCTAAAGTCTGACCGTTTTTAGGCTTGCCAGTTAAAAAGGCAATGCTATAATCTTTATTTACCCAAGTAGAAGAGCTGGCACTTAAAACAGCTTGTTTTTTACTTAAGTTTAAGTCTATCAATCCCGCTTTGGCATTAGATAAAATCATGTCTACAATTTGCATCATTTTAGACTCTCTGGTGCCCGCGCCAGGCAATCTATAGCCTATCATTAGGTTTTCAGCATCTGGTCCGTATACATTTACTACCTCTGGCTGAACCAAAGCAGCTTCGTTGCCAAAAGTAAATGCAGGAATAGGCTTCGCTTGCATGTATCCAAAAGATTTGTCTATTAGGGCAATGGTAGCATCTGGGTTAATATCTCCAGATAAAATAATGGCCATGTTGTTGGGTACATAATAGGTATTGTAGTAATTTCTAATCTTAACCAAAGAAGGATTTTTTAAATGCTCTACTGTTCCAATAGTGGTTTGGGTGCCATAAGTATGGTTCTTAAACAAAGAAGTCATCATCGCTTCAAATACCTTGCGACCATCATTGTCCATAGAGATGTTTTTTTCTTCGTACACGGCCTCTAACTCGGTATGAAATAAGCGTAAAATCGGGTTTCTAAAACGCTCTGCTTCTATGCTAATCCATTTGGCTAAATTGTTTTCTGGAATATCATTTACATACACCGTTTGCTCTAAAGAAGTAAAGGCGTTCGTTCCTTGCGCGCCAATGCTTTGCATTAATTTATCATACTCATTGGCAATGGCAAATTTGCTGGCAATACCACTTACAGAATCTATTTGCTTGTATATTCTTTTGCGTTTTACTTCGTCGGTAGTTTTATTGTATTGCTCGTACAAAGCATCAATTTTATCTAATTGTTCTTTTTCTTTAGCCCAATCTTTGGTGCCGTATTTATCGGTACCTTTAAACAACATGTGCTCTAGGTAGTGGGCTAATCCGGTATTATCGGCAGGGTCGTTTTTGCTGCCCGCTTTGGTAGCAATATAGGTTTGTATGCGAGGCTCTTTTTTGTTAATAGCCATCATAACCGTTAAGCCATTTTTTAGCACATAAGTGCGCACTTTCATTGGGTCGTTTGTAACAACCGTATAGGTGTATTTACCATCTGCAGATTGCAGGGTTTCTGTATTAAATTCTTTGTTTTGGGCTTTGGTCTGAACCAAAAAGCCGATACAGGCAATAAGGATAAAAATTTTTCTCATGTTTTTGTATAAAAGTTTGGCAATTTAGGCTTTATAAGTGTAAAAACGTATCCAAATAAAGTCCTTTTTTTAAGCGGTTTAATTCCCTTTATTTGCGGCATGACGTGCGGTTATGTTTGTCCGGTTTGCGAAGGTAGAACCATCTTAGAGGATGGCCGCGATTGCGATTATTGCACGCAACCTGGGAAAGAGAAAGAGAAAGAGAAAGAGAAAAATTCAATAGCCCCTAGCTTCAGCTAGGGGACTGAAGTTTGGCTAATTTCGACAGTATATAGCCGCAGAAACACTGGGGTTTGCATAGTTTTTTCGACTTCGTTGTAGGCGTTCTAAATTTACGAAGTTCTCGTAGTCAATTGATATGTTTTCGGCCCAAGTAGCAGCTTTA
>JAUYMZ010000207.1 GCA_030699355.1 Bacteroidota bacterium
TGGGTTTGCCACGAATGCACGAATAGTATTGCCACGAATGCACGAATATTTTTTTCCTGCGGCGGGCACGCGTATTGACACGAATCTTGGAGCCAGATGCTAGGAGCCAGAGGCCAGAGGCTTTTTTGCCACGGATGCACGAATGGGTTTGCCACGAATGCACGAATATTTTTTTCCTGCGGCGGGCATGTGTATTGACACGAATCTTGGAGCCAGAAGCCAGAAGCCAGAGGCCAGAGGCTTTTTTGCCACGAATGCACGAATAGTATTGCCACGAATGCACGAATATTTTTTTCCTGCGGCGGGCATGTGTATTGACACGTGTCAGCTGCCAGAAGCCAGAGGCCAGAAGCAAGAAATCTCAAAGGAACAAAAACTATGGACTATGGTCTATCGACTATCGACTATTACCCCACCAATAAGTAATAATTGAAATAATTTTGTATTGTTGCTCCATGCATCCTAAAAATTTAATGTAACCGATTATTATTATCGCATGGAAACACAATCGATTGCCGCTATAAAAAAGGAACTCACGCATATTTCTGAGCCAGAATTGTTAGCTATTTGCTTGCGCCTAATTAAGTTTAAAAAGGCCAATAAAGAATTGGCGCATTATTTACTTTTTGAAGCCCAAGATGAAAATGCTTATGTAGCCAAAATCAATGCTTTAATAAAAGAGCGTTTTAATGAAACGCCCACTCATAGTGCCTATTTTGCTATGAAGCATATTCGAAAAACACTAAAACTCGTCAACCAATACAGTGCCTACAGCGATTTGGTTCAAACCGAAATTGATTTATTATTATTCTTTCTAGAAGAGCTTAAACCTTTTAAAAAATACTACCCGCATCAATTGGTATTAAGCAATTTGTGGGATAGGCAACTTGTAAAACTTCATAAGCTCGTTGCCAAATTGCATGAGGATTTGCAATATGATTATGAGAGGAGAATGAATTATGAATTATGAATTATGAATTATGAATGAAAACCAATTCCAATCTTCATAATTCATCATTCATAATTCATAATTAAACATAAGCATTTCAATTAAATCTGAGGCGATGATATTTGTGTGGTTTTTTAGTGCGAGGTTTTCTGCTAATTTTCCGTGCCAATTTACGCCTAATTTTGCGGCTTCTAATGGCGCCATTCCTTGTGCCAGTAGGGAGGTAATGATGCCTGTTAATACATCGCCGCTGCCGGCGGTGGCCAAAAGGGCATTGCCCGAGCCATTAAAAATTACATTTCCATTGCTGTTTATTATTTGCGTAAACCTGCCTTTTAAAACAATAATAACTTGCCATTCTTTGGCCCAATATTGAGCGGCTTGTAACCTTTCAAAGGCGTTTTGGTTCGAACCAAATAACCTATCAAATTCTTTGGCGTGGGGTGTTAAAATGGTTTGAGCGGGCAGCGTAAATTGCATACTTTGCTGTTTGGCCAAAGCCAAGCAATTGAGGGCATCGGCATCTAAAACCAGCGGCAATTGGGCGTTTTCTAAAAAGTGTATAATGGCCAATTGTGTCTCGGGTGCCGTGCCCAAACCCGGACCAATACCCACCGCTGTATAGGGTTTTAAAGACGGAAACTCGCTAATTGTATTGTCCGAAATATCCAAACTTAGCATGGCCTCAGGAAATGCTGTTTGAAAAATATCATTTGCCTTGGATGGCACGTGCGCGGTAACTAGTCCGGCACCAGCGCGTAAAATGGCTTTGGCGCTCAATATTGCTGCACCCATTTTGCCCTTGCTTCCGGCTACTAATAAGGCATGTCCCCTTTGCCATTTTTGACCAAAATTATGTAAATTTCTTTGAGGTAATTTTAGTTGTTTTTGAAAGCTATAATCTGTTTCGGCTTGAACCAAAAAATCTGGATGTAAATCGATATCGACAAGCTTGAATTCGCCTGCAAAATGGCCTGTTTCGGGAAATAAGAAAGCCGATTTTGGTGCTTGAAAAGTATATGTTTTTTGCGCTTCAATAACGGCCTCTGTATTTTGTTTAATAGCCTTTTCAATATCCCCAAATAAACCAGAGGGAATATCAATAGAAACAGTGTAGGTAGCATGACAATTTATATATTGAACACAAGCTGCTGCGAGGTTTTGTAAATCTTGGTTCAGACCTGAACCAAATAAGGCATCTATGCAAATATCTAATTGGCCTAATAATGCTATTTGCTCTTCTGATTCGATATATTGAATGGGCACATCAATGGCTTTCGCGCGTTGCAAATTTATTTCAAAATCTATGCTCCCGGTTTCTTTTAATTTTAATACATGAACCTGCACTTGATAGCCTTCGTTTTTAAAATAACGCGCCAATACCAATCCATCGCCCCCGTTATTTCCTTGTCCGCAAAACACATCCATTTTCTTTTGAATAAGATTTGGAAACTGGTTTAATAAATCATCTTTTAAATAGGCAAAGCAGCGCGTAGCAGCGCGTTCCATTAATCCAAGGCTGCTTACAGGTTCGTGGGTTATGGTATATTTATCCCAATCTTGGATTTGGGAAACCGATAAAATTTTCATGATGATAGGTTATTTTTCTCTGAGTGGTATGCCTCGGCAATTTCGCATAATTCTTGGTACCAATCTGCGCCAAATTTGGCAATGAGTGGTTCTTTTAAAAACTGGTATACCTTTACCTTTTCGTGTTTACCGAGCGCACAAGCGGCGCTGCAAATATCCCATTTATGATAATTGAGAGCTTCGTAATCGCCTACTTTTACCATTCTTATGGGGTATAAATAACAGGAGATAGGTTTTCTTATGGTTGATTGTCCGGCCAAAAAACTCTGCTCAATGCCACAAGAAAGCAATCCGGAGGAATCGCGTTTCACAAAGTTACATTCTCCGCTGGGTAGGCAAGTGGTATTCCACTCGTCGTCTTCATCCTTCTCAAAACCACCCTTTGTGGCAATATCTTGCAAGGATGCTTCACTTAAGTATGGTTTAATCAGCTCAAAATTGGCTTCAATTTCAATTTTCTCTTTATTTGAAACAGGCGCACCCGCATCGCCTTCCACGCAACAGGCACCCTTGCAAGCACTCAAATTACAAATAAACTCCTGTTCAAAAATATCCTCTGAAATAAGCGTATTCCTCAAAATTATCATTCGGTAAAAATAGGGAAAATTAAATTCGAAATCCGAAAATCGAAATCCGAAAACCGAAATCCGAAAATCGAAATCCGAAATTCGTAATTCGTAATTTTTAATTATTGCTGCCTGGGGAAATCTTACTATATACAAAGAGGTCCTTCGCTCCACTGCGTTACGCTCAGGATGACAACATTTTAGGTCTAACAGGCAGATGGCTTAGAGGCAGCTTCGCTGCATCTAAGCCATCTACCGCTGAAAACAAGCGAGCACCGAGTCATTCAGAGCGATAGCGAAGAATCTCATACTTTTTCCCGGACAGCATTGTTT
>JAUYMZ010000221.1 GCA_030699355.1 Bacteroidota bacterium
AGGGTTAACAGAAGAACAACAAGCAAAAACCAGAAAGATTGTACACTTAAGTTTTGCGCTGGTTTTCTTGTTGCTGGTGTTCTACTTTAAAATGCTCAATAATAAATCCATCATCAATATTTTATTGGATATTGCTGGCTATACCTACGGACCTTTGCTTGGATTATTTGCTTTTGGCATTTTAACCAAATGTAAAATTAAAGACCATTTAGCGCCACTTGTATGTTTGCTTGCCCCGGTTTTATGTTATGCTTTTCAGTACTTTGTGCCCGAATTGTTGGGTTGGAACTATAAAATTGGCATCGAATTATTGGTATTAAATGGCGCTTTAACCTTTGCCGGCCTCTGGCTTATCAGAAAATAGTTTTATCTTGTGCCACATGGCTATTCATCCTTTATTCTTAAAAATTGCAGGTGGCGAAAGTGAGGTTTTAGATTTTAAGAAAACCATATCTTCTGCCAGCAAAATTGCCAAAACTATGAGCGCTTTTGCCAACCACAAAGGTGGAACCTTATTGGTGGGGGTAAACGATAATAAAACCATTGCAGGAGTGAGGAGCGAGGATGAAAAGTATATGCTAGATTTAGCTGCTCATTTCTATGTGAAGCCAGAAATTGATATTGAATTAATAGAATGGGAACTGGGAGACAAAACAGTAATTGAAGCAATTATACCAGAAGGAAAGGATAAGCCTTATTACGCCAAAGATGAAGAGGGCAAATGGTGGGCACATATTCGGGTAAAAGATCAATCCCTCTTGGCTAGCAAAATTGTGGTAGATGTGCTCAAAAAGAACAGTGGCAAATCGCCCAATATTTTTGAGTACACAGAACATGAAAGAGCCGTGTTAAAACACCTTGAGAAGCATAATAAAGCAACTCTCAAAGAAATATGCAAGCTTTTAAATATTTCGCGCTGGCGTGGACAAAAAATGCTGGTAGCCCTAGTGAGTGCAGGTGTTGTACGTTCGCACCAAACAGAAAAAGTAGAATATTTTACCCTTAGTTAAACATAAAATTACCTTTAAAGAGAATATTTAGAAATTAAGGCACTTATTTTGTAAAGAAAAAAGCATGAAAAGAATACTATCCATAATACTAATTTTAATTGCTGTAACTAGTCATCATAATGCAATGGCGCAGCATCCAGAACCCAATCCTAAAAACATGGAAATCGCGAAACGCTTTTCATACTTTTTAGAGAACGGATTTGAGTCGGTAGATTTAATGAAAGTGGGAAGCATTGACCGTTCTTTTTTTAGCTTAGGCACCCCCCAATTGGTTATTTACGATAAGAACGATAAAAGCAAAAAGAACCTATTAAATTCATTTTCTATCATGGTTCAGTCAAGTCAAGAAAATGTGCAAGGAAAAGTTTTTACCATGCAATCTCCTCAATTTACCAATGGCTGCAAACAGTTTTTAACTGTAATGCCCATAGATAGCAAAATTACCTTTGCAGAGGTTAAATTAAACACCACCCTGCCTGTGGTAACTCAGCCCGCACCCGGTGCCAAGCATGTTTTAGGGCCAGGTGTTTTGCCCATTGCATTTTTTCTTTACCTAAAATAAGGGCATTTTCATTATTTTGCCTGAACCAACCCATTTAATCAGTGAAGCGTTTTTGGCAAAATAATCAGGTTTATGTTTCATGTATTTTAGTAGTATGGCTATTAAATGTAATCTTGTTTTTGGCCCTTTCTAAAAACGGTTTAGGATTAAGCATAGATTCTGTAAATTATTTCTCGGCCGCTTACAATCTTTGGTTCAACAAAAGCCTTATTCTTTTTGATGGATTACCACTGGTAAATGCAGTTCCATTATATAGCTATATGCTTTTGTCTGCATTTTTCTTGGGTATAGACCTAGAAGTATATGCACTTGTTTTGCAGCTTTTTTTCTTCAATGCTCAATTGTTTTTTTTGTTTCTTATACTGCGCAATTTGGGTGTAAACAAAAACAGTATTTGGATATACTTGGCGCTTTTACTTGGAAACTACTTTGCCTTTGTTCAAGTATATGTGTGGGCATTAACAGAAATGGGTTTTATGGCGCTTTTAAGTGCTTGGGTTTACTTACTTGTATTTCGTCCAAATCAACTAATTGGGAGTGCCATTTTATTTGGCTTACTATGTTTACAGCGATATGTAATTTGGTTTTTTCTGCCAGGCTTGGTGCTTTATTGGATGATGCAGAAAAAGTCGGTTTTATATATGCTTAAGCAATTATGGTTTGGTGTATTATTAAGTGCTATTTGGCTCTATAGAAATTACCTAGTTCAGGGAAATTTTGCTGGCAATCATTCATTTGCTCAAAAGTTTGGCGCAGTATCTTTTGTAGAAAATGTGCAGGTAGTGTTTTCTGGTATTATCGGTTTGAACCCACTTTACGCAGGAATAGCCTATTATTTAATTGCTTTGGTATTTTTGGGCTTAACATGGCAAAAAGGGGAGGGAAAAGCTAAAGAATTTACGGGATTATTGTTTTTATTGGGTTTGAGTTTGCTTGTTGGTTTACTGGCACAACAAAATTTACAAATGTCGCAATTACCGCGTTATATTTCAGTATTTTATGTCTTGGTTGGTTTTGGTTTTTGGCTGTTTTTGGAGCAAATGTCTGTGCACATTTGGCTAAAAAGAACGGTTTTAATGGCCATATTGGGCGTTTCGCTTTTTTTGTTGATTAATAAGGTTTTATATTTTAGGCAAGTTGGATTGGGTATCCAAGCTTCCCTTGCATATTGGGTAGAAATAGAAAATGTCGCATTAAATAAATACCCAGATTTACCAATGCTTTCCAACTTTCCAGATGTGGTTTGGCTCAAAACGGGTAAGACCTGTGGGTACCTACCATTTTTGAATGAAGATTATAATTCTTTTAGCAAGCGAACGCCTGCTGGGTTTTACAAGGTAATTTGGTTTAAGGATAGCAGCAGAGAAATGCTTATGAACGACGCTGTTTTAAACGAAAATGCCGATTTTACACCGATGTATAATGGACATTGGCATAAAATCGGCACCTTAAAAATAGGTTCAGGCTATTAAATAATTATTGACCTTGCGCTAGAGAATAACCTGGTTTATCATCAAAATATCTTAAGATTTCTGTGGATGTAACTAATAAATTTTTAGCGGCATGAGCAGCTAAATCTAACATTTGTGCCAGGCTGGTTTCTTTGCCTTTTTCTACTTCAAAACGTACGCGGTATTGGTCTATACATTCTGTAAAAACAGAACCACTAGGCCATACTTGCGTACCGCGGTTAGAAATCATGATTAATTTGCAATCTGCAGTTTCTGATAGTTTTAAGACATCTGCTAGTTTATTGGCAACCAAATTAGATTCGATGAATAAATCTATTCCCACTACTTTCTCTGATTTACGCGCAACTGTTTGCATCATTTTTTGCTCAGCAGGTTTTTGAGGCAAGCTGTATGCCATGCTAGCATTACTTTTTCTTCCTTCTGGTCCGCTTGGCTTATTACCTAAATTGGCAATAATGGCATTGGCAAATTCGGTAGTATTTAATGAAGCAGTTGTTTTATCGCCAAAATCGCCGGTGTGTTTACCTTGTTCTAGGGTGCATAATAAAGCGTTTTCAATTTTATCTGCATGTTCCATTAAGCCTAAGTGGCGTAACATCATAAAACTGCTCAATAAAAGCGCCGTTGGGTTGGCAATATTTTTTCCAGTAATATCTGGCGCAGTTCCGTGTACGGCTTCAAAAATAGAAATTTGGTCGCCAATATTGGCTGAAGGGGCAAAACCCAAACCTCCCACTAAACCAGCGCACAAATCGCTCATGATATCTCCTTGAAGGTTGGTTAATACCACTACTTCAAACGACTGCGGTTTGCTCACCAATTTCATTGCCAAATCGTCTACAATAATATCATTGGCAATAATTTCTGGATAGTCTTTGGCTACTTCGTAAAAAGTTTCTAAAAACAAACCATCGGTTAATTTCATGATATTGGCTTTGTGGGCGCAGGTAACGGTTTTAAAACCTTCTTTTTTCGCCATTTCAAAGGCAAATTTGTGCACTTGTATGCTTCCTGGTCTGGTTATTAAGCGGCGACAAAGAGCAACATCCTGACTCAACATGTGCTCAATACCACCATAAGTGCCTTCAATATTTTCGCGCACTATGGTTAAATCTATAGGAATTCCTGCTTTAGAGAAAACGGTATCTACGCCATTTAAAGATCTAAAATGGCGGCGATTGGCGAATGTACTCCAAGTTTTTCTGGCGGTAACGTTAATAGATTTAACACCTTTGCCTTTTGGGGTTTCCATCGGACCTTTAAATAAAATACCCAATTGCTCAACGGTTTCTTTTGCCTCGTTGGTCATACCGGTGCTAAAACCCTTGTCGTAAAAGGTTTTGCCCATTTCAATAAACTGATAATCAAGAGGAACGTTTGCGGCTTCAAAAATTTGAACTACTGCATCCATAATTTCTGGTCCAATACCATCGCCTTTGGCAACTGCTATTTTAATTTTATCCATATTTAAATTGGGTGGTTTTTTAAGCCGCAAAGGTAGTGTTTTAGGCAGATTACAGCAAGCCTAGATTGTGTAAAAATTGGGTTTTAATAATCGATATACTATCTAAACAAAAAAGCAAACTAATCCACTATTTATCAGTTAATCCGGGTTTCGCCGCTATTTTCAAAATTGTTTAGCGTTTATTCGGTTCTTTCCTAATTTCTTTTATGTTTTCTTTAAAAATATTTTTACCATTCTCCTTGCAATATTGCCAAATTCCTATTTTGTAGCGAGCCGGCGGAGTATAATCTCTAAATTGACTGGATGTGTTTTTTCTATCTTTAGATTCTTTTTCTTTTAAGCCTGTAATTAAAATTCCAAATGATTTTATATTGCCATTTTCGTTAAAATCTAGTATATCCCACAATTTCGTTTTTTCTTGTATCATTTCTTAAGGAATATGGTATAGTTTTAATACAGAATCTGCTGCATTTTTGCTCAATTGAATGCGAATGCTTATGGCTTTGTATTCTCCGTTGTAGGCTTGTTTTTTATTATATGGAAGCAAGGAATATTCAATAAAGCTAGACATAAACCTGTTTTTTTCTGGTGGACTAGTAGACGAACCATTTTCAAAATATGTTGTATGTAGAAAATTATATTTGTGAAGGAAAATTATCTCGTACGACTTGCTGTAGTTATTGCCGCGCCACTCGTAATAGGCGTAACCAAATGGATTATTTATTTTTCTGGCAACCATTCTGTAAGTAGAATCAAGTATAATTCTATCTGGCATGGTTTCAGGGTTACAAAATACGCAATCATTGCTGCTTACTTTGCCGCTATCTTGTAAGATATAATATCCTTTAACAAAGGTTTTTTTGCTGGGTTGACCCAAAGCAAATAAGGCATTAAGGCAAATAAAAAGAATAGAAACGGCGTATTTTTTCATGCCTTAAAATGCTTTTTTGTAACTCAAATGTGGTAATTTAATTTCATAAAAGCAAGATTTGAATGGGTTGCTTGAGATAGGTAGATATGGAGTTTATATATACGGTTGCGCATGAATAATGTTGTATTCAATAATATTTATCGCTAACTTTGTTCAACTTAAATCAAAATTATTAGGTTAAGTTTTAATTTATGGAGAGTAGAAATATTTTAATTGCCCACCCAAAAACGAATGAAGAAGTTTTGGCTTTAAAAGCTTTTATGGCAGCTTTAAAGATAAAATTTGAAGTGGCAAACGAGGACTCATACGATCCTGAGTTTGTAAAAAAAATCGTGCATAGCAAAAAGCAAATTGCGGAGGGAAATTTTACTGAGGTAAAGCCAGAAAATCTCGAATCTTTTATTGATAGTTTATGAGTAGTTACAACTTACTCTTTTCTGAGCAAGCTAAAGAAGATATACGGATACACAAAAAATCAGGCAATAAAGCCGTTGTAAATAAAATTTCTGTTCTATTAGCAGAACTCTTACTTCATCCATATACGGGTACTGGAAAACCAGAGCCCCTTAAACATTCATTAACAGGTTATTGGTCTCGCAGAATTAACGGTGAACATAGATTAATTTATGAAGTTTTAGATACTAATGTATTAATACTTTCGGCTAAAGGTCATTATTAGTAATTAAATCATAGTATTTCTATGCGTAACAACGTGGAGCGAAGAATCTACCTTTTTGTTATGGGGTTTTCCTATAAGGGGGGGGTGAATTTCCACAAGCTTTTTAGTAATCTTTATCCTTTTGTAAACCTATGAATTATTGCGAGAAGAGTATAGGATAATGTGACTTTGAGATAATCTTAGGTGAATTATGGCCTAAAATCAAACTTTAATGTAATGGTTTGGATGCCTTTTAGCCTAATAAGGTATAGTCCGGCTTGGTGTAAATAAGGAGAAATGTCGATTTTATCCTCATTCAATGAACCACTGTAGAGCTTTCTTCCTTGAAAGTCTAATATGTCAAACATATCAAAAGAATGTCCATTTTTATTGATTTCAAAGATGCCTTTGTTTGGGTTAGGAAAAAGAATGGGAAGCTTATGGTTGCCCAAAATGTTTTCGGATAAGCCCACTGGAACAAGCTTAAGTGCTTCATTCAAATATATAGTTTCTCCGTTTAATGAGTTTTGAGGATACTGATAAACTATTAAATCGTAAGTGCCAGTTAAACTATCACCTGCCTCTAATTCAAGTTCTAGTAAGGTGTCGTTTATTATGGTATACGAAATTACTTTTAGCTTATCTTCATACACAAAGTTTTTTCTAAAATAGAATTGAATGTGACTTAAGTATATCCAGTTTGTTGCATCTGCTTTAATGGTAAATTTAGATTTAGAGCTTTTTGCCATCCAATTAGGGGTAAAAGTTGTAATGGTGGGGGAATTAACCACGTTCATTGAAAAATCGTTTCCAATAAAGCCATCTATATCATTATAAAATGCAGGTTGACCATTGCCACCTCTAAATTGTATGCAGGTATCATTTATTACTTCAACACTGTGGAAGGTGCTACCAAGCCTAATTTCATTTGCTTTTGAAAAGTGAGAGTTTTTAAACCAGCAAGTATATAAGCGTGTTTGTCCGCCACATGTAAATGCGATAATTTTAGGCGATATTTCTATAGCACGAGCAATATTATTCATCACATAAATGGCTTCTTTTTGGGTAAACCATTTTTGTTGTAAAGTGTCATAAATTTCTCCATCATAATAACCTGGTAAAACAGCACTATCTACGTTAAAAGTTACAGTGTTGTAAAGTAAATAATTTTGATGGGGTTTAATGGTAATCTTGGGTTCAATAATCCCATTTCTAGTAAATTGAATGGGTGCTAAATACTTGTAATTAACCAATTTTGTCAGGTTCCTAGAATTAACTCTTTTACTTGAATCTTCTCTTCCAATATTCAATCTGATATCTGAAATAAATTTTAAATTTTGAGGCAAATTTGATTTCACTCTAATCCCATTATCTAGTAGTAAAGGATGTTTTAAAGGTTGAAGAATTTGAAGGTCATAATTTCCATCTTTCGTAATGGAGTCTGAATGACCATAAACTTTAATTCTAACGGTGTCTTTGCTATAAATGTCATATTTGACTGAATCGAAATGCAAGCCAGCATTGGGTTCAAAAACAAATTGAGTATTAGAAAGCTCACTTGGTGTTGGTTTTAACTTTAGCGTAAAATGAAATGGCCAACCTGGAAAAATATTTACAAATTGATTTATTGTAGGTCTGTGTAAATTAATTGGCTGAGCCAATCTCACTTCAGGGATTTGAGGATGGGTAAAAATTAAATCATAATTACCAGTAGGTAAATAGTATGGAAGGTTATAACTAAAATAGAGTTTTAAACGAGGCGTGCTCCACCATGGGATATATCCGCCAGTATCAAAAACTATAGAATCAGTTTCAAAATTTATTGGAAGGGCATGGCCATTAGAATGTGCCAATTGGATTTTACCTTTTAAGTGAAGTAAAACAGTATCTGGATTAAACTCATCTGTTTTTGGAAGTTCAATTAGTAATGACCCGCTAGCAGTTCCTTCTGTGTAGTGCTTAGTTAAATAAGGCGTAGTTTGTATGCTCAATTTACCAGCACCAAATGATTTTGTTTCTACACTAACTATTTTTGGAGATACGCTTAAATCCCGCTTGTTGGTATAATAAATGTGATACAAACCAATTAAATTAATTGATTTTATAGGCAAATAAACAAAAGCTAATTCATTTGATATTATTTGAACCGAATCAAAAACATGGGAGATAAATTGATTTACAATACTGTAATAAAACGTTGTATTGGGTTCAAGAAAATGGGTTTTTTCGCCAATAATTTCCAACCTAGCAAAATCTATAAAAGTATCTGTGATTACTTTTTTAGGAAAATAATCTTTAATGAAGGCATTTATAGAATGGTCTTTTCTTAAGATATCAATCTGAAATTTTCCGATATATCTGCCATTTAACTTTTCATCTGTAATGTAAAATTGACCATGTAGGTATTTTGTTTGGTCTACAATTATATTCATGGGAAACTTTAGACTTGCAGTACTATCATTAATAACCTTTAATTCATATTGGTAATTTGAATACCTGTAACTGTCATCATATATTGTAACTGAAATGCTTGTATAACTATTAAGTTTTGAGTTCCCGAAATAGTAAAATACTTCGCAGGTATCGCCGATTTTACCTGTATATACAACCCAATCCTTATTGGCACCTTTTAGGTATTGTGCCTGTAGGTTCAGGCCTAAGTGGCAAAATAAAAAGGTAGATAAGATGAAATGTAAACATTTTCTCATAGGTGGAATATTATTGTAAAGGTAAATTATAATAAATGAAATTACAATATCAGTAGAATTTTAAATACATGATTCATTCTATCAAACCACATTTTCCTTTACCTTCGCGGGTGTTTTGGTTCAGGCCAAATTAAATGTATTATGCAATGATTAACCGCCAACTTTTTTTAATGCATCAGGCTCAAACTACTGAGTTTCCGGTATTGTTAGAAATTTCGCATGCCCATGGAAATTATTTGTTTGATGTGCAAGGCAAGAAGTATTTAGATTTAATATCGGGCATAAGTGTGAGTCATATTGGGCATGGAAATGTGCAGGTAAAAGATGCCATTATTGAGCAGCTAAATAAGCACCAACATGTAATGATTTATGGCGAGTTTGTGCAAAGTGCCCAGGTAAATTTAGCGCAGGCACTTACCCAATTATTGCCCCAAAATTTAGATTCGGTTTATTTGTTAAACTCGGGTGCCGAAGCTACCGATGTGGCTTTAAAATTGGCCAAACGTGTTACACAGCGGCCAAATATTATAGCCTGCAAAAATGCCTATCATGGCAGTACGCATGCGGCATTGAGCTTAAACAGCGATGCCTATTATAAAGACGCTTTTAGGCCATTGTTGCCTGGCGTTTCATTCATAGAATTTAATAATATTGCTAGTTTAAAGGCAATAAATGAGCAAACTGCATGTGTGGTTTGCGAGGTAATTCAAAGTGAGGCAGGGTATGTTTGGGCTGAACCAAACTTTTTAAAAGCCCTTCGTGCGCGCTGCACCAAGCTAGGTGTGCTGCTTATTTTTGATGAGATTCAAAGTGGTATGGGCAAAACAGGAACCTTGTTTGCCTTTGAACAAATAGGCGTAGTGCCAGATATTTTATTGCTGGGCAAAGCGCTTGGTGCAGGCATGCCCATTGGCGCGGTGGTAGCCTCTCGCGAGCATATGATGCTGTTGGCCAACAATCCAATTTTAGGGCATATTACCACCTTTGGCGGTCACCCAGTAGTAGCAGCTGCGGCCAAGGCTGGATTAGATGTGTTGGTTCAAAACAACTTGCTTGTGGGCATTCCTGGCAAAGAGCAATTGTTCAGAAGCTTGTTGGTTCACCCCGAAATAAAACAAGTAAGCGGCAAGGGTTTAATGCTTGCAGTGGAGCTAAGTAGCTTCGATTTTACCCTAGCTACCGTGAAAGCATGCCAAGAAAAAGGTTTAATTACCGATTGGTTTTTATTTGCCAATAATCGCTTAAGAATAGCGCCACCATTAACCATTACCTTGCCAGAAATTGAGCAGGCATGTGCCATTATACTGGAGGCCATTACAGAAACTCAGGCATCCATGGCTTCAAATAATCCGTTGTCTTCGTAGTAGGCAACCACCAATTTTCTCAGTCGGTTTTCCTGACTCATTAAGTCGGAGTATGGCAAGTTTTTCACCATTTGGTAATGCGGCCAACCGTCTTCATCGGTATGTGTAAATTGGTAATAGCCTTCGTAGCTCAGCAATTTGCAGGTGGCTACATGCATTAAATCCATTTTTTCGTGCTTTTCAAATTCGCGCAATTGACCTAGCTCTTGCACACCAATGATAAAAAGAATACCGTTCATATCAGGCTTCTTTCCAAACTGTTTTTTTAAATCGAATACAATTCTATACCATTTGGCTTTGGTGGCATCATCGAGCATATATTTCAGATACGAATCTGGTTTGTCTGTTTCTTCTGTTGTCATAATTTGGGCAAACCTAAAGAAAGTTTTCGTTCAAAATAATTTTCCGCGTATTTTTGACAAAATACTAGGCATATTTAATCAAAAAAATTTCCGTCTGAACCAATTGATTTAAAAAGAAGAAATATGAAGCAGAAAATTTCGGGTATTTTATTTATGGCATTTGTTGCGGTATCAACGGCTTTGGGTCAGACCAAAACACCAGCACGCATTGTTGCCGGACCTATGTTGGGGTATAGCACACATATAGAATGTGCTATTTGGGTGCAAACCTTGAATGCAAATGAAACAAGCATCCAATACAGGGTTTTAGGCTCAAACGGAGCCTGGCAAAATGAGGTAAATTTTAACTTTGTGACAAGTAAAAATAAGCCACAAGCCTATAAATTTTACTTAAGTGAATTGGAAATGGGTAAAACCTACGAGTATCAAATTTTGCTAGATGGTATTTTGCAAAAATTCCCTTACCCCTTACAATTCAAAACCCAAGAATTGTGGGAGTGGCGTAAGTCGGCACCCGATTTTTCTTTTTTGGCGGGCTCATGTTTGTACATAAACGATAGTGCTTACGATAGGCCAGGTGTCCCTTATGGTAAAAGCACGGATATATTGAATTCTATGGCCAATACATCCTCCGACTTTATGCTTTGGTTGGGCGATAATGTGTATATGCGAGAAGCAGATTACAGCAGTGTATCTGGCATGGAACGTCGCTATTTACACACTCGGTCTGAACCAAAACTACAGCCGCTGTTGGCCAAGATGAACCATTATGCTATTTGGGACGACCACGATTATGGCGATAATGACGCCAATAAAACCTTTGAACATAAATTAACGAGCCATAACTTATTTTCCGAATATTGGGTGAATAGAAGTAGCAACTATTTGTATGAAGACGGTATTTATTTTAGTTTTAAGCATAGCGATGCCGAATTTTTTATGTTAGATAATAGGTGGTTTAGGGATGAATCTAATTTAAATGAGCAGTTTTTTTCTAAAACTCAATTGGGAGCAAAACAGCTAGATTGGCTTAAAAACAAGGTGACCCACAGCAAGGCCGTGTTTAAATTTGTTTGTGTGGGTGGACAGTTTTTAAATGAGCATACCAATAAAGAATCATTTAATTTATACAAGAAAGAACGACAAGAGATAATTCAGTTTATAGTAGAGCAAAAGATAAGCGGTGTGGTTTTTTTAACAGGAGATAGACACCATACAGAGCTAATTAAAAACGACGATGTTAAAGAGAAGTTAGGTTATTCTTTATACGATTTAACCTCTAGTAGTATAACAGCAGGTCCCAGCAGCATTGTAGGTTCAGACGAAGAGAAAAATCCTATGCGCGTGGCCAATACACTTACCGCAGAGAATAATTTTTGCCAGATTAAAATTAGCGGAAAGAAAAAAGGCGAACGACAATTGGAGATAAGCAATTACGATGCGAAGGGGATGGTAAAGTGGGGGTTTGTAATAAAAGAATCAGATTTGAAGGCAAAAAAGTAAATTACTAAATATTTTCTTAACTTGCCTCACCATTGGCAGCTAAAAAAGCCGTGATAAAATAGAAATCGCGTATGGAAAACAAATCAAAGATTATTCAAGAACTGTTTGTACAGCGAGTTAAAAGCGCCTTGGCACCCAATGTTTCTTTTGTAGATGAGTTGGCAGATTTGCTGCAGGTTAGTAATGATAGTGCCTACCGCCGAATTCGTTGCGAAACCTTATTTAACATTGAAGAAATAAGCTTAATCTGCAAACATTTTAGGGTTTCGTTCGACCCAGATGTGCAGCATATGAGCAATAAAGTAACCTTTGATTATTTGAAGCTCGACGATAAAAAGGAGAACTTTAAACTGTGGTTATCTTTTATTGCTGGAGATGTTAAAAAGATAGGAACCTCTATCAACAATCAAATTATTTATGGTGCAGATGATGTGCCTTTGTGGCATCATTTTTTTGATAAGGAGTTAACTGCTTTTAAATTGTTTTATTGGTTAAAATCGATTTTAAATGCACCAGAATTTGCCGATGAAAATTACAATCCTGCTTTAATAGACAACGAGATGATTGAGAGTGCATCCGAAATGCTTCGCAATTACAATGAGATTAATTCGATAGAAATTTGGACCGAGGATACCTTAAACAGCAACCTTAAACAAGTAGAATACTTTTTTGAATCAGGGTTTTTTAACAGCAAGCAAGATGCTTTGCGCTTATGCGATTTGTATTTGGAAGAATTAAACTTGGTGCTTAAGAAAGCAACTAAAAGCAGCAAACTAGTTGCTGTTGGCGAAAGTGGCCGCGAAAACTTTAAGTTGTATAAAAGCGAGGTTATGATTGGCAACAATAGTATTTTAGCCAATATTGGTTCAACCAAAATTGCCTATGTAAGCAACAATACTTTTAATATGATGAGTACTACCAGTGCCGATTTTGTGCATGAAAATGAGTTATGGCTTAACAATTTACTGCGCAAATCTACCCTCATTAGTGGTGTTGGCGAAAAGCAGCGCAACCAGTTTTTTAGGGTGTTGCGAGATAAGGTAGATGTATTAAAACAAAAAATACAACTCGCTTAAAACAAATCTGTACCGGCTAGTTTTCTTTGTATCATAGATTCGTACAAGGCAATGCCGGCGGCCACCGAAACATTGAGGGAGGCCAAGCCAAAATCCATGGGAATTTTGCCCATGTGGCTACATTTTTTAAGCAATTCTGGGCTAATCCCTGTTTCTTCATTTCCCATAACAATGGCAAGAGGTCCGCTTAGGTCTAATTGGTCTAAGTTATTGCTGGCTTTTTCTGTGCAGGCCATAGTTGTAAAGCCACATTGGTTTAAAAACTCGATACTGGTTTTAAGGTGTTTTTCTCTACAAACAGGAATTTTTAATAGGGCACCGGCCGAAGTTTTCACTGCATCTTGGCTAATGGGAGCGCTATCTGTTTGCGGAATTACGAGTGCATGGGCACCGGCACAAAGGGCAGTTCTAGCGATAGCGCCAAGGTTGCGTACATCTGTTAACCTATCTAAAACCACAATATAAGGCGTTTTGCCTTCGGCAAATAATACGGGCACCAATTGTTCTAGGCTGTGAAAGCTAATGGGAGAAATATAGGCTGCAATGCCTTGATGGTTTTTGTCTTGAAAAGCATAAAACTTTTCGCGCGGCACAAACTGTACGGGCACATCGTTTTTTCTGGCAAGGGTAATAATTTCTTCTATGGCCGTGCTTTGCATGGCTTTCTGAACCAAAATTTTGCTTAACTCGTTTCCAGCCTGAAGGGCTTCTTTAACGGCGTGTACACCGTAAATAACTGATTGACTCATTGTATAAATTGAACTGCAAAGAAACAAAAAAGCTACCCAATGGATAGCTTTTTTGTTGTAAAAGATTGTGAAGGGAAAATTATTGGCCGCTTTGTGCCGTGGTAATTTCTTGCATAAATTCTTTAGAAAGGGCCTCTTGACGATTCATTTGAGCCACTTGCTGAATGTAATTCATAATTTGAAGGTTGTCTTCAATATCAGATTTAACACCAGCACGTTTGCCTTTAAAGCTGTTAAAGTATTTAACTTTTTCGCTATGAATGGCCATAAGTTCTTTAGCTAATTTGTTTGCCTTCTCTACCTCACCCGCATTGTAATAACCTTCAACCAAGCGCACTACAAATACATCGTATTGAACTTTGTTGTTTGGCATAATTTGCAAGCAATAATCGAGTGCTTTAATGGCAGAATCTTTTTTGTTTTCTGCTAATAACGACTCAGATAAGCGGTAGAAAATATTTCTAAAGTTTTTGGTTTGGCGCAAAATGGTTTCATCTAAATAAACATTTTCTTGTTCCATGTTACCAAATTTAAACTTCTCCATTAGGTTCGCCCAGAGAATATCTGTATTAATTCTGCCTGTAGTACCGTCTCTATTCATGTTGTTAACAATTGGTACAAGGCGATAGGTTAAACCTTCTAATTGGAAATACGGCTGTAGGTTCATGTATACATCAGAACCTGTTGTAATAGCCCAGTAGATAGGACGTGTATTGATATTGCTGGCAATAATATCTAACAATATTAAATCAGCCTTCATGAGGTTATTGTTTCCAATTTCCCACTTAATGCTATCTACCATAAAAGGAATATCTTTTTCTTTTACTACACCATTTTTAACACAAGCTTCTTTATCAGGGATGATACAAAAACGTTTGGTAGGGAAATAACGTAAAGATTCACCACCTTGGGTTTGAACTGAACCCATTGGGTCGTTATCGTCGTTTATAAAAGCAATAACGTTTTTGAGCGGATAAAAATCGTCTTTATTAATGCCGTATCTGCGCGCTAGTTCTGGATTTTCGTAATACACAACATAATCACGTTTTCCTTGACGGTATTGCTCAGAGCGCGTTGTAAACTCAATAGGTTTGCTATCATAAGCTGGGCGTTTTAAACCATCTGCATACCAGTCTGTATTGAGTAAACTCATATTAACTACACGCACATCACTTCTAATATTTTCAACGTTTTGGGCATACCAAAGTGGGTAGGTATCATTATCTCCGTTTGTAAATAAGATGGCGTCTTTTTCGCAAGAGTTTAAGTAGTTTTCGGCAAAATGTAAGGCAGTAAAACGATTGCTTCTATCATGGTCGTCCCAGTTTTCTGATGCCATTAAAACAGGTACACTTACCAAACTGAGTGCAGTGGCACCAGCAGCTGCCATAGATTTATTGATGCGTTTAGATAACCAATCTACAATGGCTAAAACACCTAAACCTACCCAAATCATAAAGGTTTGGTATGAACCCACATACGCATAATCGCGCTCACGTGGTTGGTGGGCAGGGAAATTTAGGTATAAGATAATGAAGAAACCGGTAAATAAGAAAAGTGTCATAACAATGGTAGCATCTTCTTTAGCCTTTTTAAAGTGAAAGAATAATCCTAATAATCCAAGGATGAGCGGCAAGAAGTAATAGGTATTCTTGGCTTTATTGTTTTTCATTCCTTCTGGCATTGTTTTTTGCGGACCGAGACGCCATTCGTCTATAAAGTCTATTCCACTAATCCAGTTTCCACGGGTTAAGTCTCCGTAACCTTGTTCGTCGTTTTGGCGGCCAATAAAGTTCCAAAAGAAGTAACGCCAGTACATAAAACCAAGTTGGTAACTTAGCAAGAAGTCGATGTTTTTGGCCATATTGGCTTTTTTACCTTCAGGAATTTTTTCCCATTCGCGGTATGCGTTTACGTAATCGGCTCTATCTGCCCACATACGAGGGAAAACGGTACAATCTTTAGGGTCGTAGATACGTTCAATTTTCTGCCCAGCTTCAACATAGGTTCCATCATCGCCTTTGGCATATTGGTAGGCACCTTTTTTGTAATTTATAACTTTAGCGTAAAAATACTGACCATAAACCAAAGGGTTTTCGCCATACTGTTCACGGTTTAAATAGCTCAACAAAGAAAAAGGTTGCTCTGGATCGTTCATATCTATAGGCGGATTTGCCAAAGAACGAATGATAATCATTGAATAAGATGAATAACCCAACACAACAAATGAGAAACAAAGCACAATTAAGTTGATTACATCCATAGCTGCTTTTTTGTAGAATATAAAAAAGTACAAAGCACCTGTAATAATAGCCCAGCTAATTACTCCGCTTAAGCTGGCATTCACAAAAAAAGTACTTATGGCTAATATTCCGTATGAACCAATAGCAATGTACAAACTGGTTTTGCTTAAGGAATGAGTATAATGTAGAAAAGAGGCTAAAAGGGTAATTAACAAGAATATTAATAATAATGCGCCTGAGTTAAAGTTGAAGCCCAAGCTGTTCACCATAAAGAAGTCTAATTTGGTAGCAATACCAGGTAAGCCAGGAATAATTCCAAATTGAACAATACCAATGGTTAAAATAGCAATGGCAGAAGCTCCAAGGAAACCGTTGCGGGTATATTTGTATTTTTTGAAATAGTATACATAAACAATGGCTGGTATAACCAATAAGTTTAGTAAATGGACACCAATTGCCAAACCAATTAAGTATGCAATTAAAACCAACCAGCGACTAGCATCTTTTTCGTGAGCAACGTTTTCCCACTTTAAGATACACCAGAAGGTTAAGGTAGTAAAGAAACTAGAAGAGGCATAAACCTCGGCTTCTACAGCAGAGAACCAAAAGGTATCTGAAAAAGTTAAGGTTAAAGCGCCAACAGCACCTGCCCCCATTACAGTAATGGTTTGCCAAGTTTCTAAGGCACCTTCTGCATTGGCCATTATCTTTTTAGCCAAATGCGTGATGGTCCAAAACATGAACATTACAGTTAAAGCACTGGTTACAGCCGAAACCATGTTAACCCAAAAGGCAACGGTGCTAGGGTCTGATGCCATTAAACTAAAAATCCTACCAATCATTAAAAAGAGTGGGGCACCCGGTGGGTGACAAATTTGAAGACGATACGATGCGGAAATAAATTCGCCGCAATCCCAAAAACTAACCGTAGGTTCAAGGGTTAAGGTGTAGGTTACCAGGGATACTATAAATAGTAACCAGCCTAATACACTGTTTAATTGATTATATTTACTCATTCTCTAACTAAATTTTTATGTTGGTTTAACGCTAAATGGCAAACATAAATGATTTTATGTAACCAACAAACAAGAATCTTAAGCTAATTTTAAGTGTTTTTTGGATTTAGCTTTACTGATAACCAAGTGCATAAACAGAAAATGGGAAAAATATGCCTCAGTCTGCTTATTTTTGCACTTGGTTAATAAAGGAGAAAAAGCAAAGTGTCACATAAAGTAGTTGTAATTGGAGGTGGTGCAGCAGGATATTTTTCTGCTATACAATGCGCCCAAGCAAACAAAAATGCAGAAGTTATTTTGCTAGAAAAATCTACAAAGGTTTTGCAGAAAGTTAAAGTTTCTGGTGGCGGCAGGTGCAATGTAACCCATGCTTGTTTCGATTTAAAGCAATTATCTTTGAGTTATCCGCGTGGCGAAAAACAATTAAAAAGTGCTTTTGCTAGGTTCAGCCCGAAAGATACTATTGAATGGTTTGAAAGCCGTAAGGTAAAATTAAAGACAGAAAAAGATGGTAGGATGTTTCCGGTAAGCGATGAATCTCAAACGATTATTGATTGTCTGGAAAAAGAAATAAAAAAGAGTAAAGTGCAGGTAGAGTTGGGTAAAGGGGTTAAAAAAATTACCTCTAATTTCCATGGTGGTTTTGATTTAATATTAGACTCTGGCGAAAAAATGTTTTGTAATCGCATCGTTGTAGCCACCGGTGGTAGTCCGAAAGAGGAAGGATTACACTGGTTAAAGGAGCTCGGACATAGAATTGAAACGCCTGTGCCAAGTTTGTTTACTTTTAACATACCCAACGAAGATTTGTTGGCCTTGCAAGGCATAGCTATTCCAAGTGTTCGTGTTAGAATATTAGATAGTAAATTAGAAAGTTGTGGTCCTATTTTAATAACTCATTGGGGTTTAAGTGGTCCTTCTATATTGAAGATATCTTCTTTGGGAGCGAGGGTTTTGGCCGAGCGCGACTATTTATTTAATGTACAAATTTCGTGGTTAGAGAACAAAAAAGAGGATGCTGTTCGCCAGGAATTATTTAATTTAAAAGCGGCCAATCCGGCCAAACAAGTTTCTAATTTGTTTCCTTTTACTTTGCCTAAACGCTTAAATTCTTATCTGCTTCAAAAGGCTGGAGTAGATGAATTTGCTAATTGGGGAGATGTAAGTAAAGATCAGTTAAATCAAATAATAAACTGTTTGCTTTACGATACTTACCAAGTAAAAGGCAAAACAACTTTTAAAGAGGAGTTTGTAACCTGCGGAGGTATTAACCTAGATGATATTGATTTTAAAGGCATGGAAAGCAAACGCATGAAAGGCTTACATTTTGCAGGCGAAGTTTTGGATATAGATGGAATTACTGGCGGCTTTAATTTTCAAGCCGCTTGGACTACAGGATTTATAGCAGGTAAGGCGGCAGCTAATGCGTTGTAAGGGATTAATAATTCAGCAAAGACCCATGAATTATGGTTGGAGATAAACCTTCATTGATCATCTTCTTTTAACAGATCTTCAACGTCAATTAAAGGGCTTTTATCTGCTTTTTCGATGTATTCTAATAGCTCTTCTTGGGTAGCTTTTCTTCCGATTCCAAGAGCTAAGTCTTTGGCAGTTAATTTTTTGTCTTCAACATTATTGGCTATTTGATATTCAACCTTGAGTTCTTTTAGGACATTTAATACCTTTTTACCATTTTCTGATTC
>JAUYMZ010000232.1 GCA_030699355.1 Bacteroidota bacterium
CTTAAGGACTTTAAAAGAAAAATTAAAACATACAATAGGCATAAACAAAATGAGCAATGTTGCTATTGTAGGAAAAATTTTGAAGGTGAGTTCAATATGGTAATTGACATTGAACATATTTTACCGAAGAAACACTTTAAACACCTAATGTTTGCAACATACAATTTGAGTATTTCCTGTAAACGTTGTAATATGAATATCAAAAATGAAGATATAAGTTTTGTGACGGATATTGTTGCTGTCAATGCTAATCCGACCGACACAAATCTATACAAAATTATACATCCAAATTTTGACAACTACTTTGCACACATAGACTACTTTACCAAGACAACGAATGACAGAAAAATTATTAAGTATAAAGTTTTAGCCGACAGTTCAAAGGGACAGTTCACTTACGACTATTTTCAATTAACAGAACTTGAAATCGACTCAATGAACAAGGCTCAAGGACTAAAAGAAACAGAGGAATTATCTGAAAATATTGACCCGGAAATTGCTAAAAAAATAGAGAACTTACTTAAAACAAAATGACAAAGCAGACATTGACAGCGCAAGGAACGCCAGCATATAACACATATTTGACGCAATGGGGGCTAACATCGTTCATTGAAAGTTTCTGCTTCTATTGTAAATTCGTGCTGGCAGATAATTTAGTTTTCCAAAATCCCCCACTGCACCAAGCACCAAAACGTCAGGCTGTGAAAAAACTACGTTTTTGATAAAATTACCCGATTTCAACTCAAAAAATCACCCGTATAAACGTATTTAATGCGATCTGGTGAAGGCTAAATTTTAGGCAGCCAAGTTTGTTGTAAATAATTCGATGTCGCTAATGAGCTTTAAACGCCTTGTTTTTGCAAAAACGCAAAGCATTCCCTTATAATTGGGTTGCCAATTTTTAAGTTTGGCCATTAATTCTTCAAAGCCAAGTATGTTTATGCTCCGTTTCATGTTGTAAACGGTCATGATTAAGGCAAACTCTCCATTTACTTTATTTAATCCTTTTAAGTTGGTATGGTTATATCCCCATTTGCGTTTAATGGTACCAAATATGTGTTCATTTATCTCTTGTCTCTTTCGATATAACGCTGCATTCTCTTTGTACCTTTTACTGTTTTCTTCCACTGTTTCAGCAAACTCACTTCTATCTATTTCCCGTCCTCCCTTAGCCTTTCCAGTGCATAAGTGCTTTACTGCGCAGCCTGCACAGGCAGGGGTTCGATACTTTTTAAATTGATAAGAATTGGCGCTTGTTTTTTTATGCCAAGTGCCTTGCGTTTTCAAGGTTTGTCCCTGCGGACAAGTGTATGTATCTTCTTCTTTATTGTATGTAAACTGAGTAACTAAATATTCTGGAGTTGTTCCCTTTTCATTGCTATTTACAATAACCTGTTGCGCGCAAATAGTAGTAATATTTTGGTCTTTACATTCTTGTAATTGTCGGCCATTATGATAACCCTTATCACTAATGGCTACAAGCGTTTCTGCCTCCAAATTCTCTTTAGCCTCTATGGCAATATCGGCCAAGGCATTTCTATCATTGCGATTAATAGTATGGGTGGCAACTACTAATTTATGCTTATCATCTACTGCTGCCTGCATATTATAACTCACCTCTACAACTTGGCCCTGAACCAATAAAGCTCTGGCATCTTTATCTGTTGTGCTTACCTGTGTCTGGCCGCTTGCTTCTAGCTCCTGAGACAACAGTTCGTAACGAATCTTATTCTCTTTTAACCTAACTATCTTCTCCTTAATTTGATGAATCTTAACCGGAGACTCACTTTCATCATTGGCATCTAATTCTCTTAAATATTCGTTTGTTTTTTCTTCTATATATGCCAAATGACGCTCAATTTTCTTTGGACTATAATTATTCTTTTTGCTATTGTTTGCGCGCACTTTGGTTCCGTCAATGGCTACCGTTTTTCCGCCAATTAAATCTGCATCTTTTAAAAAACCTACAAACAACTTAAATGTGTTGCGCAAGGCAATATCATTTACTTTTCTAAAGTCTGCAATACTATGATAATTGGGTACTAGCTTGCCCATTAACCAATGCAACTCTATATTCCTTTTGCACTCGTTTTCTAATCTGCGACTACTTCTTAAACCATTTAAATAGCCATAGATATATAACTTCAAAAACAACTTTGGATTATAAGCAGGACGACCTTCCTCTTTGATTTCCTTCACCACAAAATGTAATTGTGTAAGCTCCAACTTCTCTACGAAAGCATCCAAAAATCTAACTGCGTTATCTGACGAAATCTGCTCCTCTAAACTGCTAAAAAAAACCTGATCACGGCTACCTGGTACTATATAATTCATATCCCAATTATCTACTTGCAAATTTAAGCACTATCCCAGTTGTATTTATCCTTTTTTATTACGAGTTTTACATACCAGATTGTGGATAGGTTTTTTCACAGTCTGACGTTTTAAGCCATTTTAAAAAATATGAAAGTAATATTTATAATTCTAATAATTGGTCTTTCGTACCAATCTTATGGACAACATACTTCGTTCCCAAAGACAAAGACTATTTGGTCCGTTGACAATGAAAAGTTTATTATGGATGGCGATTCCATTTTCAATTCCAAACTTTACAAAAAATTTTATTATTCGTTTGACTCACTTAGAAATATTTATTTCCATTGTCTGTTTCGTGAAGATACGGTATTGAAAAAGGCATATGTAATAGGGAAAAACAATTCAGAAGAGCAACTTGTGTATGATTTCTCCCTTAATTTAGGAGATACAGCTAGAATAGAACCTCTTTCAAATAGGTACTCTAATCAAATGATAATTGGGATAATTGACTCAATTCAAATATTAAATAGATTTCATAAGCGATATGGTGTAATTGGCCTCAATAATTTTCCACTTCTTCGTGAATATTGGATTGAGGGTATTGGAAGCACAATGGGAATCTTCAATAGTGGAGCAGGTGGTCAAACATTGTGGCATGAGTCTTATCCGGCCTTGCTTTGTGTACAATATGAAAATGGCGACATAGTGAACATGTTAGGGCCCTATTGTTACAGATTACGAACGGATATAGAGAAAATAGAACATCATTCTTATGTGTTAGAAATTTACCCTAACCCATTTTATCAATCTGTAAATGTTAATTCCAATCAAAATATTATTTCCTATAAAATTGAAAATTCAAAAGGGCAGTTAATTAAGCAGGAAAATGTTGGTGAGAATAAATTTCAGATTGACCTTTCTGGTAACTCAAACGATATTTATTTTGTTACATTTTTTACATCTAATGGATTCGAAATTCGTAAACTAATAAAAAACGGCTTATAACTGGCGCTTGACCGCAATAAGGGCCATTGAATAAAAAGGAAAAAGAAATAGCAAAAAAGTTTATTTTTGGGGTAAACTGCTAGGGCGAAATTTGGGGTAACCATTCCCTTGCTTCGCCAAGCGCCAAAACGAGATGCGTAACTATATGAGACACTATTATAAATATTTCACCTTGACATTTTTAACCGTTGTTTTCGTGTTGGCAGCATACGGACAAAAAAATATATTGCAGAAAAGCATCTATTTTGAAACTGCAAAGTTTGACCTAACAACTGATAGCAAAGCTACCTTAAACAATCTTGCCGACAGTTTAAAGTCTTTTCAGACCTGCAAAATTTTTATCAAAGGCAATACTGATAATATTGGTGACAGTATTTTCAACAAGAAATTATCTGAACAACGTGTTTTAGCAACACAACAATATTTTATTTCAAATGGAATTAGCCCAACCGTTTTTTCAACCGCTGCATTTGGAGAAGAAAAACCAATCGGAGATAACGCAACAGAAGAAGGAAAACAAAAAAATCGTAGGGTTGATATTTCTATTTCTTTTACAAGACCAATCCCCATAGACAGCTCGCAATTTCTTCCATCAATCTTTGAATTATATAAACTAACGGAGAGAAAATCTCAGGAATTTTGCATTAATCCGACAAGGGATACTGTGCTACGATGTGAAAAAGGAACAATAGTTTATGTAAAAGCAAATTCATTTAAAATTTCCAATTCTTGTAAAACAAATTGCATTACAATAAAAATAAAAGAAGACTTTTTAAAATCAGATATGATTTTAGATAACCTTTCAACAACCTCTAATGGAAAAATCATTGAAACACAGGGAATGGTTTATACAGAAGCCAATGACTGTAAAGGCAACAAACTAAACTTAATTAAGGGAAAAGACCTGGTTATCATGCTGCCAACCGACACCATCATTGCCAAAACAAAAATATTTCAAGGCAATAGAACTCCCCACGACAGCATAATGAACTGGACAGTAAGCAACAATTCTGTGCTTACGAATTTTTCACTTGCAGAATTAAATATTTGTCACGACTGGCTTTGTGGTGGAGTTCGCAGATGCCCATTCTTTTTTTGTAAAATAAGACTGTTTTTCAATAAGGTATTTGGCAAAAAAAACAATCGCAATCGGGTTTCTAACCCACCCCCAAAAGAAATGATTCCGAAATGTGAAATGCTTGAAAAATTATATAAAGACTACGGAGTTAAGAATTTAGAAGACTTAGTAAATGCAGTAAATAAGCCGCTTCTAGACAGCTTCCAAGTTAAAACCATTGCGGAACTGCAAGACACCTTGCGGAAAATAAATTTGAATAATGTTGAACTTTCCTACCTCAACAAAACATTGAACTATGAAGATTTTAAATTCTATGTTTACAATACTTCGCGTATGGGTTGGAGTAATGTAGATGTTTTTGTTGATGTTAAACCAAACCAAATGGCAACTATGAAAATTAACTTAAAGGTTGCTAAAAATATAGATTGCAAAATTGTTTTTAAGGATAGGCGATTTGTTATTCCTGCCACCAAAGAAGAGAAGAAATATGAGTTTGGAAAAATTCCTAAAGGCGAGACAGTTTGGATTATTGCAATAAAATATGATGAAGGAAAACCTTATTTATTTATGCAAGAAACAACGGTGGACAATAAAACAGTTGACATAGATTTTAAATCATTGACGCTTGACGAATTAAAAGAAAAACTTAAATTACTTGACGAATAGCTACGCATAATAGGGATTTGGCAAAAGTGCCAGCTCAGTACTCCGCAGACACATTTGTGGTTAATCAAAGTTTGGCTCTCCGCATCAACATTTGTGGTGAAAATCGCCACCTTCCAAGCGCCAAAACGTGTGTGTCTTGAATCAATGATATAGCCAAGTCATTGAATGCTATTCAAAAGATGGAAGACAAAAGAGGGAAGGATAAATAAAGTAGTGGAGCTCAAGCGAAGAGAGTGGCCATGCTACCTGAGCGAATTTGAGAGGCCTTCCAAAGACGACTGTCAAGAGTAGTCTTTAAACCAACTAATGCTGCATAAGGCGGAAACTCCTTTTGTGGTGAACGATTAGGCAAAAACGGGAACAAGTATTCCT
>JAUYMZ010000253.1 GCA_030699355.1 Bacteroidota bacterium
AGGATCTACTGTAAATTGAGAAATAGAAAACTCGTAATGATACAAGCGTAATAATTGAGCTACCACTTTACTCGATTCTCCTCCCCTATAGGGAGGCAACACATTTACCCCAAATGCAGCCTGTTTACCAATTAACCAACAGCCTCCATAGGCCATGGGTAATCCGTTTTTAAACAACATAAACCCAATATACGATTGCAAAGAAAACTTTTGTTCGGGCACCATAAAATACAAAGCAATATGGATACCCTCGCCCATATCATAATACCTAGTTTCATTTGATTGAGCGTAAGTAAAAGTGTCTGTTTCGCGCAGTAAAGAAGCCATGGCACCTCGAGCAACTCTAACCAAATGAGCTTGCTGTTTAGCTGTTATAAGCTGCCTTTTGGGTCGACCCAAAGCAAAAATAGCTGACAGTGTGCTATGTTTTTGTATTCCCTTTGTATGAATAAATGGTTTATCTGGCAATGCCCTGCCTAGGCTTAAGCCTAGCAAATTGGTATCTAAACTAAAGGTTGTAAACAATTGAAAATTGGCAAACATATTTTCTCTGTAAGATATAGAACCACTGCATTGTATACATGCGGCAACTAAATAGCTTAGCTCTTGTTTTTTACCCTTTACAGCACCATAATACACTTTTTTCCAATCTGCATAATAGGCCACATTTGCTTGCATACATTCTTGCTCTACCTCATCTAGCGTATAACTTAATTTAGCCACCAAATCAGAGGCATCGGCCTCAACGCTTTCAAGGTAAAGGGTTGTTAATTTTTCATCCAATAAATATTGGTTCAGCCATAAACCAAATTGAGCGCAAACCAAAGAGCCTGTTATGCCAGAATTATACAAAAAATTGGGGTTCTTTTTTACTTCTTTTGTTACGGCCTGAACCAAACGCTGCATAAGCAAATTTGCCCTATCAAAAATAGGCGTTGAACCCGGATATGCCAAGCAAAAGAGGAGCATATGATGCAGTTCTTTAAACTTATTTTCGGAAAGTTTAAACGAACTTTGAAGCAATTTTTGAAGAGCCTTTTCGGTAGCTAAAATACCTTCTGCAGAAAAATTTCTATGGACGTGTTCAAAGGCTTGAACCCAATGAGAGGCACTTAATTCTATTTGCTTGCCTTTCATAAAACTAGATTAAGCCTGTTTGCTTTTAACAGCAAAGGCAACAATTAAACTGGTGAGCACACCCATTACAGGAGCAAAAAATACACCTTGAATGATGTAACTCTTTAGGTTAAAATAATCTGCGGCTTGTTCTTGTGTCATTTGCCCCTTCTCTACCACATAATTTATGACATTGTTGAAGTAATTGGGCGAAATAAGCGTGGAGGTAATTAACTGACTAAGTGGTGTTAATACCGTAACGCCAACCGATAAAAAAATACCCGACACCAAACCTTGGCGGTAGCTCATTTTACCCTTGTAATAATTTTTCTTTTTATCGAGGAGGGCATATACATAAACAGCAACGGCAGGTATGGCCACAAAATTAGTATAAATAGCATGTTTAGCAATATGAATATCGTGCAAGCCAAAAATACGCTCTAATACCATCCAAAATAAACCAACTAGGATAAAAATAAAGGCCCATTTAATTTCAATTTCAAAACTTTTCATTGTGGTAAAATTAATATTCAAGTATAAAACTTTTTTTAAAAGAAAACACATCGAATAAACACCTAAAAAAATAATTTGCTGTTTAAAAATACAATATCGTAATATTGCAATTTACTAATATACGTATGGGCATTACTAAAACAGATCAATTTACAAATAAACAAAATAGCATTGCTACCCTAGCCAAAGCTATTGGTCACCCAGCTAGGGTTGCCATTATAGAGTATTTGCTCAAAGTAGATTCATGCATTTGTGGCGATATTGTGAACGAGCTACCCTTGGCTCAAGCCACGGTTTCGCAACATTTAAAGGAGCTTAAAAATGCCGGCTTAATCAAAGGTAGCATTGAAGGAAACGCTATCTGCTATTGCCTAGATGAAAAAGCGTTGGCCAAACTGCAAAACTACTTCGAAAACATAGCCAAACACCTAGAAAAAAAGAAAAGCAAATGCTGCTAATTAAACATTAAACCTTAAACATTAAACATTAAACCCTTCCCAAAATATGTCGGCAAACAACTGCACTCCTGCTGCGAGCAGAAAAAAATTAAGCTTTTTAGACCGTTGGCTCACCCTTTGGATATTTTTAGCTATGGCCATTGGCGTGGGCATTGGATTTGTATTTCCAAGTAGCAGTCAATTTATCCAATCTTTCTCTAGCGGTACAACCAATATTCCATTGGCAATCGGACTCATTTTAATGATGTACCCGCCACTAGCAAAAGTGAAATATGAACAAATGGGTGAAGTTTTTAAAAACACCAAAGTATTGGGTGCATCCTTAATTCTGAATTGGATTATTGGTCCGGTTTTAATGTTTATATTGGCCATTACCTTTTTGCAAGACTACCCAGAATATATGATAGGCCTTATATTAATTGGCCTAGCCCGTTGCATTGCCATGGTGGTTGTATGGAACGATTTAGCCGATGGCAGCAGAGAATATGCAGCTGGATTAATTGCACTCAATAGCCTATTTCAAGTATTGTTGTACAGCGTTTACGCCTATGTATTTATAACAGTGCTTCCGCCTTTGTTTGGTTTAAAAGGTTTTGAGGTAAACATTAGCATTGCCCAAATAGCAGAAAGCGTTGGCATTTATTTAGGCATCCCCTTTGCCTTAGGTATTATAAGCAGGTACACACTTATACACTTAAAAGGCGAACAATGGTTTAATGAAAAATATGTACCCAAGATATCGCCCATTACCTTGATTGCCTTGCTTTTTACCATCGTACTTATGTTTAGTTTAAAAGGCGAACTTATTGTTCAAATTCCGCTCGATGTGCTTAGAATTGCCATTCCATTGGTGGTCTATTTTGTAGTAATGTTTATAATAAGCTTCTTTATTGGAAAATATTTTGGCGCAGATTATGCCAAAAGCACCTCTATTGCCTTTACTGCTACTGGCAATAATTTTGAATTAGCCATAGCCGTAGCCATTGGGGTATTTGGTATTCACAGCGGACAAGCTTTTGCGGGTGTAATTGGCCCACTGGTAGAAGTACCTGCCTTAATTGCCTTGGTAAACGTAGCATTTTGGTTTAGAAAAAAATACTTCGTAATTGCAGCCACAAAATAAAAAATTTTATGAAGCGCTGCGCATCAAAATGGATACCTTTTATTCTAATTTTTGCTTTTCAAAATATCATTGCAACAGCCAATACAGATAGTACCAAAACCGCTAAACCAAGTATATCGTGGGAAGCATTTGGTGATTTTTTCTGGGCTTACGACAATAATAAACCTACTGGCGAAAACAGGCAGCCCTTTTTATACAACCATAACCGCCACGAGAAAGTGGACCTCAATTTAGCTTATTTTAAACTTGGAATTTCGCATGCCAGGTACCGGGCAAATTTGTCGGTTCAAACCGGAACTTATATAAACGATAACTATGCTAGCGACCATCCCCTATTAAGGCATTTTCAAGAAGCCAATGCGGGAATAGCCCTAAATAAAAAGAAAAACCTATGGTTAGACGCGGGTATTTTTGCCTCACATATTGGATTTGAAAGCGCCATTTCTGCCGAAAACTTAACGTTAAGCAGATCATTGCTGGCAGAAAATTCGCCCTATTACATGACGGGTGCTAAGCTAAGTTTTGAACCCAATTCATCTTGGAAGATGAGTGCTTCTATTTTAAATGGTTGGCAACGCATTCAACCCATTGCAGGCAATAGTTTGCCAGCCTTTGGCACCCAAATTACCTACACAAAAAACCCAAAATTTTTATTTAATTGGAGCTCATTTACTGGCACCATAGACCCAGATAGCAGCAGGCGCATGCGCTATTTTCATAACTTATATGGGCAATGGAAAATTGGCGAAAAAATACTCCTTATTGCCGGCTTAGATTTTGGCTTACAACAAACAGGTAAAAGCAGTTCTAGCTACCATACTTGGTTCAGCCCAATTGCAGTAGCGCAATATAGGCTAAGTGAACGCATAAAAATAGGAAGCAGAATTGAACGCTATGCAGATATAAATAATGCACACATAGCACCCATAAATAGCCAAGGATTTGATTGCAATGGCTATTCATTAAATTTAGATTTTGCGCCAAATCAAAGTATATTATTGCGTGCAGAAATCCGCCATTTACAGAGCAGCACGGCTATTTTTAAAAATGATGAAAAGTGGCAAACTGGCAATACTTTTGCTTTGACAAGTGTGGTATTTAAAATAGGGAAAAAGTAGTTTTCCTTAGCTAAATTTTAATGCCCAAACTTAAATAAAAACTTCGACCATCGCTGGGAATGATGCCCGGACCTGGATAGGCATCTGCCCGGCGAGTAAAGTACATTTGGTTCAGCAAATTATTGCAACTGGTTTCAATTCTTAACATCCGCCACTCATAAGCAAGAGAAAAATCGGCTACAAAATAACTCGGAATAATTCCGTTTACCGCGCCACTAACCCTACGTGCATTGCTGGCATCTGTGTAATGTTCTTGCACATAAGCTGCCTGCAATGCTGTAGTAAAATTTTTACGCTTAAAAGTAACACCATTTCTAAACATAAATGGAGGAGCCATTTCTACCCTATTATTTTCTAAGGCTTTATCTGCTGCTCTCACATATACGGCATGTACATAGGCTATATTAGCAAAATACAATAAATGAGCTTTTGTTTTTTTGTTATGCCACTTTAACATATCTATTTCCACAAAACATTCTACACCAGAGTTCCTTGCATCTGCAATATTTGTTCTGAACCTATAATCTTGAAACAAAGGTGGCCTATCGGCACGCAATACCTGACCAATTTTATCTTGGTAGCTTAATACAAACAAGCTTACATCATAATTTACAATTCCCTCATAATTTCCCCTCGCACCTGCATCAGCGCTAAATCCACGTTCATCCTTCATATTGGCATCTACCTTTAAGTTAGGATTTACTATGCGCAAATCGTTGAAGTTTACAGCCCTGTAATTTTGCGAAATATTACCATAAAACTCCAACCAAGTTTTGGCCTTAAAGCTTACGCCAATACCTGCAAAAACAAAAGAACGCACATTTTGCTCTGAACCCAAAATACTGGTATCGGCTATGATGTTACCACTAAAATCTCTACTCAAAACCCGGTAAAATCCATCCGAAGCTGTATTAATATATTCTGCACGTATACCCGGTGTGAGGCTCCATTTGGCATTTAACCTAAAGATATTTTCTATGAAAAAAGAGGCATTTTTATTTACGAAAGTATAGTCTGAGCCTTCTGGTTTTTGCGGATTAAGCAAGGCGTAATTGGCATCACTCCCATTGCTGCCATCGCCTTGTATAGAATGCGTATTGCCTAAATAAAACCTAGAACCAACTAATACGGTTTGACCTTTCCCTGCAATAGAATACTGATGAATCAACCGGGTTTCATTGCCTATATTAGCAAAATCACCTGTAATTAAGGTCCTGTTGCCACCAAAATCTACCACATTAATTCGCTCTAAATTTCCTAGAGAATACCTGCTAGATAATAAGCCAAAAGTGCGCGTATTAATTTTGGTTTGATCCGAAAAGTTATAATCAGCCTGTAAAGCAAATAAATTCCAATTCACCCTAAACCAATTTCTGGCCCGCAAAGATTGTTGCGGATTTTGCTCAAATTGCGCATCAGTTAATCCACCTGCTTGCTTGGCATTGTAGCGCATAAAAGTATAATCTGCTTGCAACTTTAATCGGTGCCATGGTTTCCAAATAACAGAGGCATACATGGTGTTTACATCAAACTCAGAATTTGGTCGCCACCCGTTTGCCTGCTTGTGGTTAATAAAAGTATAGTAATTTATTTTGCCTTTGTGCAAGGTTCCACCTAGGCTGGTAAAACTGCCGAAAAAGCCAAAAGAGCCGATGGTTTGCCGCGAAACAATTTCCATCTTTTTATCCTCGGCTCCCTTTTTAAACACAAAATTGAGCATGCCTCCAAACTGCGTTCCATATTGCAAACTAGCAGCACCACGTACCACTTCAATACGCTCTAAAGCTTCCATGGGTGGCGTATAATACGTTTCGGGGTAGCCTAATGCATCGGCACTGATATCATACCCATTTTGGCGGGTGTTAAAATTGGAGGTTCGGTTCGGACTTAATCCTCTGCCTCCCACACCCAATTGCAATCCAGCTTGGTCGCTTTCCCAAATGTTTAATCCGGGCACCTTGGCAAAAATTTGGCGCGGATTGTTGGTGGCGGTATTGGCTAGTAAGTCTTTTAAAACAATGAGCTCTGTTTTTTTTGCCTCATATATTCCAAAACCATCTACACTTTTTAATCTGCCTATGCCATTGGTTTCTTCTTTGGCGGCTTTAACGGTGGCCTCATTTAAAAAGCCTGTTATAGCCAACATTTCAAAAAAGGCATTTTGTTTGGCAGAAGCCATTGTTAATTGCATTTTCTGCAAGTGCATACCTTCCTTAAACAACAATAATTCGTGGGTACCAAAAGGAATCTGTTGCAGCACAAATGCGCCATCTTGATTGGTTTGTGTTTGAAGATTGAGCTTGGGTATGGAAACAATGGCCAAGGCTACGCCTTTTTTGGTAGATTGAAACACAACTTTTCCCTGCAAATCGCCCACTTGTTGTGCCCAACTCAAATGAGCCAAAACCCATAACAAACAAATAAAAAATATCCTATTCTTCAAAACGATTTAACCAAGTTTTTGGGGCCCACGAATCTACGATTTCTAATAGATTTAACTGCGGATTAAATAATAATTTACTGGGTTTTGCATTGAGGGTAACGTATACCTCTGCACTTACCTTATCTACGCTTACTCCTTGCCTTTGATAATGATTTTTTAAAAACTGCGCATACTGTAAAATCAAATCTGGTTGCATGGCCATTTGCTTCTCTTGGTGTACATTTAAAAAATCAGAATTATCTACCACACCCTCTCTCTGCGAAGATTTTTCTTGCACATAAAACGTAGCAGTACCCGCCTTTTCCATCAACATAACCCGCCAACCAAAACGGTAAGCTTCTTCTGTCCAGAATAAATTGCCTGGGTACAAAACATATCGCAATGGAAACAAGATATGAAACGAAACCCAACATAAAATAACACCTGTAATAAGGCTTGAACCAAGCAAGTTTCCGGTAGGTTTTTCATCAGCATAATTAGGTTCAGACAGAAATGGAAACTTTATAAATTTGTTTAAAAATAAAAGTATGTTTTGATGAAAATGGGCAGAAAAAAAGATGAGCGTACTGGCTACCATAACCAAAGGAAACACCCCAATTTGAAAAAGCGCGCCGGTTAGTAAATGAAAGAACAATACCAAAAGCCAAGCAAAAAAGCGTGTTTGTGGTAATAATAAAAATAGTCCGATACTGATATCGAATAACATACCTGCCCAACTAAAAACATGAGCGGTTAGAGGGTAATTAAATAGCCAACCAATAAAAGGAAAATCGCTATTGGCCGGAAGCCAAATTTTTAAAGGCAATGCCTCCATTAACCAAGTGTAATTTATTTTAGCTATGCCGGCAAAGAAATAAACCAATATCAATTGAAATTTAAAAATTTGGATAGTAAAAGCTGGCACAAAAGATTTGCGAATAGATGGCTTTACAAAGGCATCCCAAGAAAAATGGGCATTTGCGGGCATCCAAATTAGCAAAAATGCAATTAAACTTACGAAATAATAATGGTTTAGGTAATACGTAATATCGATTAGTTCGCAATAAGTAAAACTAATAAAAAACATTATGGCAGATACCCTGTAAAAGGCCCCAAAAACAATACCCAAAGAGGCGGCCAACATCAAATAATGTATAGCGTACATAATGGAGGCTGTTGCTAATTGCACCCATTCAAATCCAAAATATTTAAATTGAACTTGGGTATTTACAAAGTGTAAATCTACCCAACCTAAATACAAAAAACGGGCGGTGCTTATAAAAGTAGCTAAGCCAAAAATAATTCTGAACACCACCAAGGGTGCAATAGATTTAGGTTCAAACAAAAAAGATTTTAGCCTATCAAACATGCTTAATCGCCATCTCCGCTGCTAAAAGTAACTGCAATGCCAATTAAACTCGACAAATCACTTTTGTAAAAACGGGTTAACTTTTGCAATTCGGTGTGCACATCATCTACCTTAGTAAAATTATTTTGTATAGCATCAGATAATTTACCAGTAGGCAAGGCATCAAACTTTGCTTGTGTGGCAGCCGCTTGTTCTTGCGTTAATGCAATAAGCGCTTTGCCGCCTTCTACCTTATCTAAATAGGCTTTAAACCCAATTCCTTGCTTTCCATCTAGGCCGGTTCCCTCCCAAATTAACTGCGCACAGCGCCAGTGTTCGCGGGCTAATTCTGTGCTGTAACCACTGTAATATGCCTCCACATTTTTAGGAAGTGTAGTGGTTTGTCCGGGCCTTCTGCCCAGCGGAATTCCAAACTTAAAGTTCTTTAAGCCCTCATAATATTTTAAAAACTCGTTGTACAACAAAGAAGTGCTGCTACCAATATCGGTTCCTACGTTGCTTACAAAAGAGGCTTGGTAAGTTTTCCATTCGGTTTGAACCCATTTTAGGTTCAGGCCGATATGGTTGGAACATGCCAATAGGTAAGAAAATCTTTGTGGTTGGTTTGCAAATTTTGCGAGGATATCATTGGCGGATTCATTTTCACCAAAGAGCAAATATTCTATAGCAAAAATTCCACGAGAATCACGGTCGAAATTAGCAAAGCTGGTATCGTTTGCCAAAATAAAAGACTCTACTTTGGTGCTAGAAACTGGGAAGCTAGCTATTTCTTCGGCTAAGGTTTTTTTGATACCTTTTTCGGCTGCCGGACCAAAATTGAAAGCAGCGGCATATTGCCAAGAGCGCGCAAACTGCTTCCAATTTTGTTGGGCTTGTAATAGCTTATCTGCATTGGGATTTTGGCTTAATTGCAATGTTGTTTGCGCCAAATTTGAAAAATAAAACACACTAGAATCGTAGGCAGGCATAATCATTCCGCTGGTTATACTACTTAATAATGCGCCCCTATCAAAAGCCAAAGAAGCATCCATTCCTTTGTCTTTTTCTTTACAAGAGAAGATAAATAAAATACCTATTACAATTAAAAGTTGTGCTTTATTTTTCATGTTCCAATTATCTGTTTTGTTCTACAATCCAATTTTTCTTAAAATCTTCGATTTCGGCATTTGTAAAACCATAAATCTGTTGTATTTTATTAATGATTAACTGCAATTTTTGAATTTGGTTTACCCTATCGGTAATAAATAATCCTGGTTTTCCGCCGCCGGTGGCTGGTGCATTAAGCATTACTAAAATTTCATCTATTTGTGCATCGGTAATTTTTTTGTTTTGAATACCTTTATAACCCATTGTAAAACCGATACACTCGCCTATAGCATGCAAAGTAGCAGCTTTTTGAATATCGGTTAAAGAGGTTAATGAAAGGTTTGAAATGGAAGTTTGACAGTAATTAATAACGGTTGCGAAATTAGCTTTTTCCATATTTGAAATAATAGCGGCAATGGCTTCATTTTTTTCATTTTGGTATGCCTCACCAGCTTTTAGGGCAGCTTGTAATTTTATAAAGTTGAAACGAATTTGGGCGTAAATACCATTACCAGCGTTTTTATCTCTTCTTGCTGCATAAACAGCCATGTATTTATCTGCCGCTGCACCAAGTTTGGCCGCACTACTATTCACAAAATGAGGTGTTGCACCAAAAATATATAAAGCTTGATCCACCTCTGCTAAACGTGGCGATTTTAACAAAGTATGCGCGTGGTTTACTAAAGCTGCACCAAATAAACCCTTTTCAATAATTTGCTCTGGTTCAAATCCGTTTTCATCAAACAAATAACCGCCAAATGTTCCACCTTGCACGGAAGCACTGTCTACATGATACGTTGTACCCGATGCTTTTTCTAATTCCTTAAACCAACCATTTTCTCCTACTAAAAGGGCAGCAAAAGCCGGAATAGTAAAAGATTCGATGGAAATGGTTCCTGCTTTAAAAGAATTTTCCATAGCTGTTGCAGAAGCGGTTTGATTGGTAACCCTTCCTTTTTTTGCTTCGTTTACCATCGCATCAAAATGCTGTCTAAAAGAGATTAAATCACCTAAATTTCCCACAAAGTTGGTGCTATCATAAGCACTAGGAATAGCTAAACTTTTGTTTTCTGAGTTGGTTTCATCTTTCTTACATGCCACAAAACTGGTAGCAAATGCAATCATAATCAGGAATAAATGTTGTTTTTTCATTTTTATTTTTATTTAGACTAATTATAAATAGTACATGCCGCGAAAGTATTCTTTCCATGTAAATTTACAAATGATTTAGATTAGTTCTAAATAATTTGATTCTAAATAAAAGAGTATCAAGTGTAAAATTTGTGCTTTTAGTTGTTAGTTGTTAGT
>JAUYMZ010000254.1 GCA_030699355.1 Bacteroidota bacterium
ATATAGGCTACAAAAAAATAATCCAAACTGGCATAAAAATTAAAGCAGGTGAAAATAAAGATTTAGGCCTTTTTCAAATGCAAGAAGCCAGTGCTAATATTGATGAAGTAGTTGTTTTAGGTAAAAAACCATTAGTAGATATTGAACGCGGCCAAAGTATAAATACCATTAGCCAAGAGAATATTGAACTAGCTCCAGCACGACAATTACAGGCAATTATTAATACCCAACCTGGCGTTATACAATCTCCAGCGGGTGTAAGTATTAGAGGTAGTAGAACTTACGAAACGGGTACTTATATTGATGGTGTTTCTGTAACCGACCCTATGGCAGGAACAGGATTTGGATTAGACATTGGCGCAAATGCCATTGGAGAAATAGACATTACAACAGGGGGTATTGGCGCCGAAATTGGAGATGCAACAGCGGGTGTTGTTAGTGCTAGAACAAAAACAGCCGGAAATAAATTTGAAATTTCGGCCAATTATAAAAGAGATAATTTTGGGTTTAACAGAGATAAAATTAGTTCTTGGAATAGCCAAGTGGCAGAATTAAATATTGGTTCACCCCTATTTAAAGAAAAACTGGGCGGCAGATTAAAAGCCAACATGGCCTTGCGTGCCGCTTTTACCGATGAATTTTATAAAAATCCTGCCAATCAAATTCAATCATCCCTCTTAAACGAACAAGGCTTAAGTTCCAAAAACTGGACGCCTTTCCAAGATAACCGCTGGAGTGGATTTTTTAAATTAAGCTACGACTTTAAAAAAGGCAAAATTTTAACCGCCAGCACGCTCAGAAGTATTACCGTAAATCAGGATGTAAACATGCTGCGTATTTTTGGAAACGATGCCCCTTTCCAACCTGGTTTTCAGTATAATTTTAGTCAGCAAATGGACAATGCAAATACCTTTAGCCACCAATCGTATTTGAATATGTTAAACTTTAAACATTCTATCAATAAACGTTTGAGTTATAATGCCACATTAAGCAGGTTGTTTGTAGAATTAAGAGCCGATGCCAATGGAAGAAATTGGAGACCAAGCAACGTAGATCAAATTTTTGATGCACAATCAATCAATCAATTCCCAGCAGAAGTTTTTCCTCCAACAGCTTTGGATAGCGTTGTTTTTATTAACCCTCCTTCAGGATTTATAAATAATAACGGAATTGCCTCTTTATGGCATCACCATTATTTAGAAGAATACGTAGCCAAAGCAACAGGAAACTACTTTAGTAAAAACTCATTAAATAAACTCACATTTGGGTTTGAAATGAAGTTTCAAGAAATGATGTGGATAGATATTGTTCGCCCCTGGATTGGCGCACCTATTCAATTGGCAGATGGCACTTTTTCGCAAACATTTAGATTGGGTCAGCAAAGCGATTTATGGAAAGTAAACCCACGCAGAGGAGGTTTCTTTGTGAGCGACCAAATTAAATACAAAGGACTAATTGCTACCATTGGCGGACGATTTGAATATTGGGCTCCCGGAAAATTTATAGACGATGCCGTTAACGACCCACGTTCGCCTATCTTAGATGAAGTACGCAGAGATTATCTCAATAGCTCTACCCAAATTGGAGATTTAAGATACAAATTTAGGTTCCTACCTAAAATAAACGCAACTTTCCCTATTGCCGAAAACAAAATGTTGTATTTCAACTATGGTCATACCACCATCTTACCCCATCCAAGTTTTATTTATCCCGGCCTGAACCCATTGTATCAAGATCGCTCCACACTTTCGAGGGTTGGAAATCCAAATCTTAACCCAGAGGTAGACATTAGTTATGAACTCGGATTAAAGTTCCAACTTACCAGTAATGATGCCCTAAACTTCTCGGCTTTCTTTAAAGATAAATACGATTTTGTTACCACCACATCCATTATTATTAAGGATGTAACTGGAAGAGAAGTGAGCAGAACCATGCGCATCAACTCAGACTATGCCAGAACACGCGGATTAGAGGTAAATTATATCAAACGCATTGGCAATTTCTATCAAGGTCAGGCCTCCTTTACTTATATGGTTAGCACAGGGCAATCGGCCTCTGCCAATGAAGCATTAAAAGATATTTTAGCAACTGGAAACGTAGAAGATACCAAAGAATATTTTCTACCTTGGGATGTTCCTTTTGATTTTAAAACCAACCATGTTTTTAAAATCGACAAAAAGAATGGCTTGTTTGGATACAAATGGCTTAATAATATGAGCTTTTACTTTGAAACCGTTTGGCGTTCTGGTGTAAGGTACACGCCCTTTATTTTTGATAGAATTGACCCCAATACACAAAGACCCATTTATGTAGAAAACCCCGACCCCAATGCACGCTGGAGCGAAATTGGAACCAATTGGTTTTGGGCAGATTTCACCTTTAGTAAGTGGTGGAAAACAACCAAAAATACCATCGGATTTAACCTACAAATTACCAATATTTTCAACAACAAAAACGCTTCTATTATCAACCCTGTTACAGGCAGAGCCTATAGTTTTGGAGATAACGTACCAGACTCTTGGGTTGACCCAAGGTTCATTGACCCACGTTTGGGTAATTCTGGCCCACCACCAACCAACCCCGCCCGCTTCTTACAACAAAGGCATATTATGCTAGGAGTGAGTGTTAAGTTTTAAGTGTTAAGTGTT
>JAUYMZ010000260.1 GCA_030699355.1 Bacteroidota bacterium
GAAGAAGTGCACGATGTTGCAGAATCTGTAATAGTTAACTTCACCACCTTTAACCCACCTGTAGTAAATAATTTAGTTGGCTGTCTTAATGTTGAAGTGGTATTATCTGGAAAATCCCACAAATAGTAGAGTACCGAGCCAGATAAGCTTGAAGAGTAATTTTGAAAAAATACATTTAGTCCACTTTTATTAACCAAAAATGCCGCTTGGCAAGTTGGTGGACCAGATATTAAAATAAAAGTATCAAGAACGCTTGAAGTGCATATTGAACTACCTCCACTAGAATCTGAAACATACAAACGTACACTTTTAAAACCTGCTGATACATAGGTTTTAATAGGGTCTTTTGCGGTGGAGAATGTTCCATCTCCAAAAATCCAATAGTAATGTGGCGTATAATTATAGGTCGACCTGTTTTGAAAATTAACAGTCAACCCATTAATGGTTTTTACAAAAGAGGCGTTGCAAACGCTAAAGGCATCAAGCGAACTCATGACCACAAGCAGTGCGACCATAAATAATTTAAGAATAAGTTTTTTCATAGCAGTTTTAGTTTGTTATTATGGCATATACCCTTGCGCTTTATGTAAAGTTAAAACCCAAATACAACACACTAAATAAAAGACTAATTATTTTCGAATAGGTTGCATTGCATCTTACAAGATACTTGTAACTTGGTAAAACAAATAGCAAAAAATAGATTCTACATTGTTTAAATGGTATTTAAGAAAGCAAGCAATAAAATTTAACGATTTTTATTATGAATGCACCTAAAAATCTTACTCAACATAGATATATTTGAAAATTACAACTCTAATACCCAATGGAAAATATTCCTTTTTATATTGAACTCGTTTTTATCTTTAGTGCCTTTATAGCTGTATACTTTTTTTATAAAGCCAGCAATTATTCTAAGGTATGGCTTATTGGCATAGTACTATGGATGTTGGTTCAAATGGCCATGGGTGTATCAGAATTTTATTTAAATACAAGCGCTGTTCCTCCTAGGTTTTTATTGATGATATTGCCACCGATAACACTCATCTTAGCCTTATTCAACACTCAAAAGGGCAAGGCATTTATAGCGCAACTAAATATTAAATACCTCTATGCATTGCATATAGCAAGAATACCGGTGGAGCTGGTTTTATATTGGCTATCTATAGAAAAAATGGTGCCTCAACTTATGACCTTTGAGGGCAGAAATTTTGATATCATTGCTGGCATAACTGCTCCAATTATTTATTATTTGGGCTATCATAAAAAAATGCTTTCCAATAAGCTAATGTTAACATGGAATATTTTATGCATTGGACTATTATTAAACATTGTAATCAATGCTATTTTATCGGCACCCTTAGCATTTCAACAATTTGCCTTTGAGCAACCCAATATTGCGGTACTATATTTCCCCTTTAACTGGCTTCCCTCCATAGTGGTGCCTTTGGTTCTATTTGCACATCTTGCTGCTATCAGGCAATTATTAGGAGTCGGTTCGAACCAAAATATGGGATAAAAAAACAACAAAAAAGTACAAATGGAAACACAAATTGAAATACACACCAATAGGTTATTGCTAAAAAGCATTACACCCCAAATTATAAACCACTTGTTAAACACCAAAAGTGCAACAGAAGTTAAAGCCTATTTTAATATAAATGAAGAGGCATATATTCAGTTAAAACACATGGCAGAAAAAGGCATGGAAACACATCGCATTTCTGTATTTTATTTTTTACTAGTGGAGAAGGAAAGCAATCATGTTTTGGGCGAATGCGGCTTTCATACCTGGAACAATACACACCGCAGGGCTGAGCTTTTTTATTCACTTAAAAACGATATCGATAAACGCAAAGGTTATATGGGAGAAGCGCTTCAACATGTATTGAATCATGGCTTTAACGCCTTACATTTACATAGGGTGGAAGCGCTTATTGCAGAAGAAAATATAGCCTCTAAAAAGTTAGTTGAGAAATACAAGTTTACACGCGAAGGTATTATGCGAGAAGATTATTGCATAAATGGAAAGAACGAAGATTCTGTTTGCTTTTCTTTGTTAAAACCTGAGTGGGAGGCACAATTAAAAACATTATAAAATGTTCCAATCTTAGTTAGACTTCTTTTGAATATTACGCCAAGTTTTACCTTGGAAAGTTCTGCATAAGTCAAGGCATTTGCACCAACAATGCAAATAAAGCATTTAGAGCAATTACGATGAGCGTTTGAGCAAGCATAAAGAAACGGTTCTGGGGAAATTTTCTTTTTGATGGCAAATGCTTTTTTACACCCCTACAAAAACTCAAAGCCATTGTCTTTGCGATAATATTTGTTTTCGAAACTAATCTTTTCGGCATTTTGAAGGCTTAGGTTCAAGGCTTCTTTTATGTTTGAACCCAATGATGTTACCGCCATAACCCTACCACCATTGCTTAGCCACTCGCCTGTTTCACTTAATTTAGTGCCAGCATGGTATAGGGTTGAACCTTCCACAGAATCCATTCCGCTCATTACCTTACCGCGCTCAAATGCCTCGGGATAACCCTTAGAAACCAACATTACCGTAACTGCTGTTCTGGCATCTATTTGCAAGTTCACTTCATTTAATTTACCCAAGCCCGCTGCCAACATCAATTCTACCATATCGGTTTGTATGCGTGGTAAAACAACCTCGGTTTCTGGATCACCCATGCGGCTGTTATACTCAATTACTTTTGGCACTCCATTCACATTCATAAGGCCAACAAAAATAAATCCCACGTAATGTATATCCTCTGCCTTTAATCCATTAATGGTAGGCTTAATGATGGTTTCTTCCACCTTATCAATAAATGCTTTATCGGCAAAAGGAACAGGACTAATAGCACCCATGCCGCCTGTATTTAATCCAGTATCGCCCTCTCCTATTCTCTTATAATCTTTGGCAGAAGGCAGCACCAAATAATGTGTACCGTCTGTTACAACAAAAACAGAAAGTTCTATGCCATGTAAAAACGCTTCAATAACTACCTTTTCACTGGCTGAACCAAACTTTTGCGCGGCAATCATAGCACGCAATTCTGCCTGCGCCTCGGCAACTGATTCACAAATTAAAACGCCCTTGCCAGCTGCCAATCCATCGGCTTTAAGTACTATAGGCAAACTATGGTTTTCTAAATAAGCTATGCCTTCTTCTAGGTTGTGTTGCGTAAAGGTTTTATAAGCAGCAGTAGGAATGCCATATTTCTGCATAAACTGCTTACTCCAATCTTTGCTTCCTTCCATTTGCGCACCTTTTTTATCCGGACCCACAAAGGCAATACCTGCCAGTTTTGGGTCGGCCATAAAGAAATCTCTTAAGCCTTTTACAAGTGGGTCTTCTGGACCAACAATTAATAAGGTAATATGATTATCGAGGCAAAATTGTGCTACCAAATGAAACTCATTTACATCTATCGCTACATTTATGCCATGCTTGCTGGTACCAGCGTTACCGGGCATAATATATAATTGCTTGCATGAAGAGCTTTTAGCCAAAGCCATGGCAAAGGCATGTTCTCTTCCGCCTGAACCAATTAAGAGGATATTTATCATGGCGCAAATATAATGCGTTCGTACACTTCGAAACTATGTGCATAGGCATTTTTCTCATCGGCATCGTGATGCACTGCACTCGTACACGTAAATTCGCTTGGCGGCAAGGGTGTAAAAAAAGCATCTGCTTTAAACGTGTGATGAATGCGTGTGAGATAAACCTTATGGCATAGCGGCAAGGCTTGCTTATAAATACTATCTCCACCAATTATAAATAGCTTTTCTAATTGTGCTTGTTTGGCATAATCTAAAACAGCTTCAAAGCTAGTAAACACTTGGCAGCCCTCAATTTCTTGAGCAGTTTTACTTAAAATTAAATTGGTTCTATTGGGCAAAGGTTTGCCAATAGATTCATACGTTTTTCTACCCATAAGCACGGCAGAACCTGTAGTTACCTGCTTAAAATATTTTAAATCGTTGGGCAAATGACACAATAATTTATTATCCGCCCCAATACCATTTTGCTCATCGGCAGCCACCACCATTGCTATTTCCATGCTTGCGCTTCTTAAATTGTATAATTAATTCTTGCTTTAAAATTCTATAAAAACATCCTCTTGGCAAGCTTGTAAAATTGGCGAAAAAAGGTGGCATAAAAAACTACTAATTATAATCTCAATGAATAATTTTAAAATACAAAACCTGAATAATTAAATAACAACAAAACATTGTTAGAAAAAATTTTATACCTTTGATATTATAGAACAGTTGAAACAATGGAAAAAGAATTAATTATAGAGCATACCCTTCAAGTATTGAAAAAATTGCCAGAGGAAAAGGCCAAAGAAATTTCAGCCTTTGCAGACTTTATATTTAAACGATTTGAAGAAGAGGAATTATCAAAAGGATTTCAATACCTAGCCTCAAATAGTGAGTCTTTTTCTTTCCTAAATGAAGAAGAAGAAATTTACACCCTTTCTGATTTAAAAAATACCGATAATGGATAAAGGTGATATTATAATTCTTTGGCTAAAATATTGCCTTTTATTTGCTAGCAATCAGCCATAAAAAAAACATGCTGCAATTAAAAGCACATTTACCGCTAGATATCTTAATTTTGGCGGGTTTTGCCATACAAGTTGGAAAATAACATACAAAAAAAAGTCTCGAAGCATGCTTCGAGACTTTTTTATTTTACACTAAATTCATTTTAATGCGTTTGCCAATTTCGTCTATATCGGCTTTAAACTTTTTGTCGGTTTCCATTAAATCGTTCACCGTTTGGCAAGCGTGAATAACCGTAGAATGGTCTCTGCCACCAAAATGCATGCCTATGGTTTTAAGCGACGACTTGGTTAAATCTTTAGCGTAAAACATAGATATTTGTCGAGCTTGAACTATTTCGCGCTTGCGGGTTTTAGATTTTACCTGCTCAACCGGAATGGTGAAATAATCGCAAACCAATTTTTGTATGTACTCGATAGAAATTTCGCGGGTATTGTTTTTAACGAAGTTCTTTAAAATTTGCTTAGCCAACTCAATGTTTACTTCTTTGCGATTTAAGCTGGCCTGAGCCAACAAGCTAACTAAAGCACCTTGTAACTCGCGCACATTGGTATTAATATTATGCGACACATACTCTACCACCTCGCGGTGTAAAGTAATACCATCATTGTACATCATATGTTCTAATATAGCCAAACGTGTTTCAAAATCTGGGGTTTGCAAATCGGCAGATAAACCCCATTTAAACCTACTCAACAAGCGGTCGTCCATCCCTTTAAGGTCTTTTGGAGCCCTATCAGAAGTTAAGATAATTTGTTTGCCTTGTTGGTGCAAATGATTAAATATGGTAAAGAATATTTCTTGTGTTTTTTGTTTGTTTTCTAAAAACTGAACATCATCTACAATCAGCACATCAATTTGCTGGTAGTAGTTAATAAAATCTTGATTAGAATTGTTGCGAATGGCATCCACAAACTGGTTCATAAACTTTTCTACTGGCACATAAACCACAATTTTGGTGCGGCTGTTCTGTTTTATTAAATTACCAATGGCATGAACCAAATGTGTTTTACCCAAACCTGTTTCGCTAAAAATCATGAGTGGGTTAAAGGAAGTACCACCTGGCTTATTTGCCACAGCTATACCGGCACTTCTGGCCAATCTATTGCAATCTCCCTCTATAAAATTATCGAAAGTTAAACTTGGATTTAAGTTACTGTCGATATTCATTTTCTTAATACCCGGAATAATAAACGGGTTTTTGATACTAGGATTTAAATTAATACCCACACTGGTTTGCTGTAAATCTGATTTAGAACTGCTGCTACCTGGGATGTTAACTACATACGGACTAGAATTACCCGTTCCGTTTTCTACTATAATATTGTATTCTAAACGCGCACCTACACCCAACTCTTGCTTTAAGGTTTTCTTGAGCAAACTCACGTAATGTTCTTCTAGCCATTCGTAAAAAAATTGGCTGGGGACTTGTATTGTTAATACTTTGTTATCTAATTTAATGGGTTTAATAGGCTCAAACCATGTTTTAAAGCTTTGGGTTGGTACATTGTCTTGTATGAGTTTGAGTATTCCATTCCAAACTTCCTCACATGTTTTTTCAATCATTATATTCTCCTTCATATCGAATGTAAAAATGACTAAAAAAGTTCACACATCAAAATCTTTTCAACATATTTTTTAAAAAAATTGTTTTAAAAAAAAATTACACACTGATTTTTAACACTCTTAAATTATGTTCGAAAAAAAATTTTTGGTTACGATATTTTCAGACTAAACAAAAAATTAACATTTACTCGGTTCAGACCAAAAACCTCAGTAATCATAGGTATTTAGCGACGTTAACAATTTGGAAATAAGAACTAGTTTTCAAGGTTTGTTAGCTCTATCAACGCACTACTTGGCTCATTTGCAGTGTTAACAAAGGGTTCAAAAGTGTAACTTAGGCTCCCTACTTGTAATCCCGCCCATCCTACTTGATTTACACATACCTTTTTGTTGATAACATTGGTGTACCAAGCAGGTTCTGGTAAAAAAGTATGGGTATGTCCGCCAATTATTAAATCTATATGCGCCGTTTTAGTAGCCAAAATCTCATCACACACTTTGGTAGAATTATATTTATAACCCAAATGTGATAAACAAATTACCAAATCGCACTTATGAAGCTTCTTTAAAGTTTCGGCCATTTTATTTGCCACAGCTATGGGGTCATTATAAATAATATTACCATATAATTTTGCAGGTACCAGTCCATCCAGTTCAATTCCCAATCCAAATACTCCAATTTTCAATCCTTGTTTGCGGTATATTTTATACGGCTTTACTTTTCCATTTAAAGCAGATTTAGAAAAATCGTAATTGGCATTTACCATATCAAAACTAGCATGTGGCATTTGTTTCAGCAAACCTTCAATGCCTGCGTCAAAATCGTGGTTGCCCAAAGTAACGCAATCGTAACCCATTTGGCTCATAAGTTTATATTCTAGTTCGCCGCCAAAAAAGTTAAAATATGGAGTTCCCTGAAATATATCTCCTGCATCAAGCAATAATATTTCGCCTTTTTCATCTCGCACCTTATTAATATAAGCTGCCCTGGCAGCTGCACCGCCTTTGCCTCCCAATTTTTTATCAATGGCCGGAAAAGGTTCAATTCTGCTATGCCAATCATTGGTGTGTAAAATTGTTAGCTTTTTAGGTTCGGTATGAGCCAATACTTTTACGGGCGAATTAGCCAATGCGCCAAATCCAACCAAATAGAGAGTTTGTTTTAAAAACGCCTTTCTGCTATTCTTTTGTAATTCTTCCATCTTTTACAGCTTGCAAAGTTTCACCATCGTAAAACATATTTTTGAGTTGGGCAATGAGTGCATCGCGCAGCATAATAGTAAAATAAAAGTACTGCAAAGGCTGATTTAACATAGCCGCGTTATCTCCACCACCCGCCAAATAATCGCTGGTTAATACCCAATATTTAGCTGCTAAATCTAGGGGTTCGCCCTTTATAAGAATGGATTCGGCCTTTTTATCTTTAATGGTAATACGCAATCCTGCAACAGGCCAACCATTGTTTTGTGCCACCAAATCTAATAATTCTTTTAACTGTGCCCCACTCACTTGTAACATTACCAGTTGGTTATCAAAAGGCAGTAATTCAAAAACGGTTCGAACCAAAACATCGCCTTTATAAATGGTTGGAATACGCAATCCTCCCGCATTTAACACACATACATCGGGTTGCTTTCCTTGTTTAATAGCGTAACGCATTAACACATCACAAACCATATTTCCCAGAGGACCCTCAGGCGATTCTTTTGTTAAATCTGCGCTTGCCACCATAATACGTTCATTCATTTGCCCATCTACTTTTGCTTTGTAAGGGGCAATCGTTTTTAGAACGCTTTGATCCAAAACTTGCGATGAATCTGATGAAATAGGACTATTTATAAATTGATGGCTTTTTATTTGCAGACTTGCTTTACAGCCAATTAATAAGAGGCTAATAATAAGTAAGGAATGCCCATAAAAATTCTTTTTACGCCACATATTTACGCTTTATATTCGCCAAATACATCACGTAAAGTATCTGCAATTTCTCCTAAAGTAGTATAATTCTCAACAGCATCTACTAACAATGGCATTAAGTTGTTGCCGTTTTTGGCAGCTTCACTTATTTGGTTCAAACCTGCGTTTACTAATTCATTGTTTCTGTTGGACCTTAGTTGCTTTAATCGCTCCATTTGTCCAATCCTTATGCTATCGTCTACACGCATAATGGGTGGCATGGCATCGTGTTCGGCGTTAAACTTATTTACGCCTACAATTACCTTACTTCCTTTTTCAATATTCATTTGATATTGGTAAGAAGCATTGGCAATTTCTTTTTGCATATAACCTTGCTCTATGGCAGAAACAGAGCCACCCATGGCATCTATTTTAGCAATATAATCCCAAGCTGCCGCTTCAATTTGGTTGGTTAACTCTTCTACAAAATAGCTGCCACCCATAGGGTCTACGGTATCTACAACCCCACTTTCATAAGCAATAATTTGTTGCGTTCTAAGTGCTGTTCTGGCAGCTGCTTCAGTGGGTAAACTTAATGCTTCATCAAATCCGTTGGTATGCAAACTTTGCGTTCCACCCATTACGGCAGCTAAAGCCTGCAAGGTAACCCGCATAATATTGTTTTCTGGCTGCTGCGCTTGTAAAGTGGCGCCACCGGTTTGGGTATGAAAACGCAACATTAAAGCTTTGGGATTGGTTGCCCCCATGTCTTTAGCCATTTTGGCCCACATTCTGCGGGCAGCCCTAAACTTGGCTATCTCTTCAAAAAAGTTGTTATGTGCGTTAAAGAAAAAGGATAGTCGCTGACCAAATACATTAATATCTAGCCCTTTTTCTATAGCTGCCTTTAAATACGATTTGGCGTTGGCCAATGTAAAAGCAATTTCTTGCACAGCAGTAGAACCAGCTTCTCTAATATGGTAACCAGAAATAGAAATGGTATTCCACTTAGGAACTTCTTTACTACAATATTCAAAAATATCTGTAATAATGCGCATGCTTGGTTTTGGCGGATAAATATAAGTTCCCCTGGCAGCATATTCTTTTAAGATATCGTTTTGTATGGTACCGCTAATTTTTTTGATATCTGCCCCTTGCTTTTTGGCTAAGGCAATGTAAAAAGCCAATAAAGTAGAAGCCGTTGCATTGATAGTCATGGAGGTAGTAATTTTCTCCAATTCAATGCCATCAAATAATACTTCCATGTCTTGCAAAGAATCAATAGCCACACCTACTTTACCTACTTCTCCCTCACTCATAGCATGATCGCTATCATATCCAATTTGAGTAGGCAAATCGAAGGCCACACTTAGGCCCATGGTGCCATTAGCTAACAAATATTTATAGCGCTTATTACTCTCTTCAGCTGTACTAAAACCTGCGTATTGACGCATAGTCCAAAGGCGCCCGCGGTACATATCTTTTTGCACGCCGCGTGTATATGGAAATTCTCCTGGCAATTCTGCCTGTTGGTTTCCAGTATATATTTCTTTTATGATGATACCAGAATCTGTTTCAAAATTTCTTTCACTCATACCCTACTTCTTAACCAAATACTAAATCAAATTCTTTTTTAATAAAACCCAATGCTTTGTGCGTAGGAACTGCTTCAATATTTATAAGCTGTTCAAAAATAGCTTTGCTTAAATCTAATCCAACGGCATTCGGACCTAAATCTGAATAGGCTGTATTAATAAGGTTAATCATTTCCTCTTTTACTACGCGTATCACTTGCCAGGCTTGAGCCGAAACATATAATTGTTGGGATAAATTATGGTTATACTCTGAATTGATGGCCGAAATTAAATCCATTTTCAATTGTGAGGCACTTACACCTGGCTTGTGGGTACGAATAACCAAACTTTCTGGACTCATTCTTTCCATTAATAGAATACAACGCTCATAAGCTTGAAGGCGCAATGGCTGCATCGTTTTAGTTTGCTCCGACCGTAAATCCATCATACGCTTTTCATATTCAGTATCAAAGAAAATCTTAAATTGATAATAGGTAATAATAAAAACAATCAGCGCGGGAATGAGATATTTGGTTATCTCTAAAAATAATACAATTACTTCGTTCATGGATTCAAAATTTGCGCTAAAATAAGGGATTTTGCCCAATTTATTTTTTAAAAAAGAACAATTTCATGAAAGCTTATTAATTTACTAATTTTTCTGGTAAAAGTGTTTTGTAAAAACTTAAATTCGTAAGGTAAGAAAATGGCAAAACAGGCAAAAGAAAACAAGTTGATATTCGGAGACATAGCAGAATTTCCGGAAAAAGATGCAGCGGTTGAACCTAAACCCAAAAAGCAAAAAACCAGCGGTAACGAAACTTCTGGCAAATTTTTTCTATTTCTAAAAGATGAAAGATTTTTAAAATCAGCGGGAGTTGCTTTTACATTTTTATCTGTATTTTTATTTATTGCCAGCATTTCATTTTTCACTTCGTGGGAAAACGACCAAAGTCTTGTACGCGCTATCTCTTGGGGTATGCTCACAGAAATAAATCCAGAAATGGCCGAAAACCTCCTCGGTACCATGGGCGCTTGGATGAGTTATGTTTTTATTTATAAAGGTTTCGGAATTGCTTCTTTTGCCTTTGTACTTATTTTCTTTTTATACGGCATTTTATTACTTACCAATTTACAACCCATTTCTATTTCTAAAACCTTAAAATACAGCTTTTTTGGCGGCATTTGGATTTCTTTATTGATGGCATTTTTGTTTCATGAACAGATGCCCATTTTAGCAGGCTCTTTTGGTTTTTATGGCTTTTTATACTTAAAAGGTTTAATTGGCTCTGTTGGAACTGGATTTGCACTTTTAGCTTATTTACTCATTTTTTTAGTAGCCGTTTTTAATATCAAATTTTATGCCCCTAAACCAGCTAGTGTTCCAGAAAATACACTTGTTGTGCCAACCAACAAAGAAACAGAAATCCAAAACAACCAAGCCCCCATCGATGAATTACCGGTTGACTTAGATGATTTTGTGCTCACCCAAAAAGAAGCATTGGCTCAGCCTATACAGCCCATTGAAGAAATACCGCCAATTGTTGAACTTGAAAATAAACCGCTAGAAATAACCATTACCAACCCAGAAGAATCGGAAGAAATAATTTTGGATGAACCTCTTGTAGAACCTATTATAGCTGTTGATGAAATTGCCGAAACGCCATTGCCTGAACCTAACCAATCGGAGAAATTAGAGCAGCTAAAAACCAATAGCGGACTCATTATTGAGGTTCAAGAAATTATAGAAGAGGAACTTACAGATGAAAATGCGGGATTGGTTCACAGTGGCTTGGATCAGCCATACGACCCTACCCTGGATTTTAGCCATTATCAATATCCAACCATTGATTTATTAAACGATTATGGCGACAATAAAGCAAAAGTAGAAACCGCAGAACTCAGCGAAAAAACGCGGATGATTGAAGATACGCTTAAAAATTACGGCATTGGAATCAAAAAAATATCTGCTACCATTGGGCCAACAGTTACCCTTTACGAAATTATTCCGCAAGATGGCGTGCGTATTGCCAAAATTAAAAACTTAGAAGACGATATTGCCCTTAGCTTAGCTGCCCTAGGTATTCGTATTATTGCCCCCATTCCTGGTCGTGGTACCATTGGTATTGAAGTGCCAAACACCAACCCCGCCATGGTAAGCATGCGTTCTGTATTGGCTTCACCTAAATTTATTCATGCAGAAATGGATTTGCCAATTGCCTTTGGTAAAACCATTAGCAACGAGGTTTTTGTAACAGACCTAGCTAAAATGCCACATATGCTTATGGCTGGTGCTACGGGTCAGGGAAAGTCTGTTGGCCTAAATGCCGTTTTGGCCAGTTTACTCTTTAAGAAACATCCATCGCAAATTAAATTTGTTTTGGTTGACCCTAAAAAGGTGGAATTAAATATTTACAAAACCATTGAACGCCACTTTTTGGCTAAAATACCGGGCGACCAAGATGCCATTATCACTGATACCAAATTGGTTATTCATACCTTAAATTCACTTTGTAAAGAAATGGATGATAGGTACGACTTATTAAAAGATGCACAGGTACGAAATTTAAAGGAGTACAATGCTAAATTTATTAGCCGAAGGTTACCACCTACAGACAAAATTAAACATAAATTTCTTCCGTATATAGTTGTAGTTATAGATGAGTTGGCAGATTTAAT
>JAUYMZ010000267.1 GCA_030699355.1 Bacteroidota bacterium
ACTAAAAGGCACAAACAATATTTTGGCTCCCTTAGTACAAGCTATACGTGCCATTTCAGGAAACTCCACATCGTAACAAACATTGATAGCAATTTTGCCACAGTCTGTATTAAACACCTTTATTTCGTTGCCAGGTTTTACTCCCCACCACTTGCTTTCGTTGCTGGTAATATGAATTTTATATTGCTTCTCAAAGGTGCCGTCTCGTTTAAATAAATACGAAATATTATATAAGTTCTCGCCTTCTACTTGCAAATGGGTACCCGCAATAATATTAATATTGTACTCTAAAGATAAGCGCGAAAACAACTCAATATATTCTTTGGTATAATCATCTAGCTTTCTAATACTATCTTCCGGACTCATACTTTTGTACTCATGTAAAGAAAGTAATTGCGTGGTAAAGAGTTCTGGAAATAATACAAAATCTGATTTGTAATTAGAGGCCACATCCGTAAAATACTCGCATTGTTGGGCAAATTCTCTAAAAGCTCTAATCTTACGTAATTCATATTGAATGCAGCAGATACGAACCTTTTTCATCAATACATTGCGCTCGCGAATTTCTGGCACATAATCCAAATTAATCCACTCTAAAAGCAAAGCATACCCTTCACTTTCCAAATCCTCGGGCAAATAATCTTTAATGATACGCTGAATAGTAAAACCTTGCGAAAGTTGAAAGGTAACCACAGGATCTTTAATCTTCTTATCAACTACCCGTTTAATATAAGCCCTGATCCCAAAATCTTCCGAAAATTTATGGTAGTTTGGAACCCTTCCCCCAATAAAAATGCATTTTAAATTTTTTTCTAAACACAAATTTTTGCGCATTTCATACAAACGTCTTCCAATCTTTAATCCCTGATAATCGGGATGAACCATCACCTCAATTCCATACAATGTATCGCCCTCTTCATCGTGGTTGGTTATAAACCCATTATCGCAAATCTCCTTCCACGAGTGGTCATCGTCGTACTCATCCCAACTCACTATTAAACTACTGGCTGAACCAACAATTTTTCCTTCATATTCCACCACCTGCATGCCCTCAGGAAAAATCTTAAACTGACTCTCCAACATGGCCAAGGTCCACGGATCATTTTTTGGAAAACATACCTTGGATAACTCCATAATATCTACCAAATCAGATTTCTCTGCATTTCTCTCAATCAATTTTGGCTTTCGCGACGGACGGGTTTTCATGAATTGGTCTTTAGTGGTTGGTCTTTAGTAGTTAGTCTTTTTTGTCTTTAGTCTTTAGTTACAATAATTGGATAAATATCGTCTTTAGACTAAATTACTAAAGACCAAAGACCAATGACTAAAGACCAATGACTAAAGACCAAGAACCTACTTCAAATTATGCCAAACGTTTACTACATCATCATCCTCATCCAAACGATCTAGTAGCTTACCAAAGTCTTCTTGTTGTTCTTCGGTAAGTTCTACGGTTGTTGTAGGTAAGCGTTGTAATTGAGCGTTTACAATTTCTATGTTACGTTCTTCGAGTGCTTTTTGCATGGCACCAAATTTGGTGAAAGGAACGGTGATAATCAAATGACCCTCGCCATCGTCCTCCATTTCTTCCATGCCATAATCAATCATTTCCAATTCAAATTCATCTAATTGAATGCCGCTTAGGTTCACACTAAAAATACCTTTGCGTACAAATATAAAATCTAAACTGCCAGAAGTAAGCATAGTGCCACCCGTTCTATTCATGTGGGCTCGGAGGTTCGCAATGGTTCTAGTAGGATTATCAGTAGCTGTTTCAATAATTAAAGCCACGCCATGCGGACCTTTACCTTCGTAAGCAATTTCTTCAAAATCTTTATCTAATTTACTGGTTGCCCTTGAAATGGCTGCGTCTATATTCGCCTTTGGCATATTTAAAGACTTGGCATTGGCTATAATCACACGCAATCTTGAGTTGCTATTGGGATCGCCACTACCACCACCAGCTTTAATAGCAATGGCAATTTCTTTTCCAATTTTAGTAAAAGACTGACTCATCTTGGCATAGCGAGCAAACATCTTATGCTTGCGTTTCTCAAATACTCTACCCATAATTTAAATTTTATTAATTTTATAGTACCTGCAAATATAAGCGCCTTTATCTAAGTTTATAAAGCACTTTTACACGCAATATTGATTTTCTTTTGCGAAATTGCGCGCATGATTACAAATCAGGTGCATATAGATCAAATGGGAAACCAAGTTATTGTTCCCAATAAACCACTCAGAATTGTTTCTTTGGTGCCATCGCAAACAGAGTTATTGTATAGTTTGGGCTTAACAGATGAAGTAGTTGGACAAACACTTTTTTGCATTCACCCCAAAGTAATGCATTTGGTACAACCCAGAATTGGCGGCACTAAAAAGCTCGATTTAGATAAAATTAGAGCCCTTAATCCAAGCTTAATTATTGGCAACAAAGAAGAAAATACGCGCGAACAAATTGAGGAGCTTCAAAAAGAATTCCCCGTTTGGATGAGCGATATCCAAACCTTGAATCAAGCCCTAGAAATGATTAGCAGCATAGGAGATTTGGTTCAGAAACAGGCCAAAGCCCAGGAAATTTCCAGTCAAATTTTATCAGACTTTAATGGTTTGGTTCGAACCGAAACCCCTCAAAAATGCCTGTATTTAATTTGGCGCGAACCTTGGATGGCCGCTGGAAACAATACATTTATAAACGATTTACTGGAGAGAATGGGCCTGCAAAATGCCATGAGCCATTTGCCTACCCGATATCCCGCCATTAGTGCAAAAGAAATAGAAATGGCCGAACCAAACTGCGTATTTTTATCGTCGGAACCCTATCCATTTAAAGAAAAACATTTGGCAGAGTTGAAAAATATTTGTCCACATGCGCAAATAAAATTAGTCGACGGAGAATTGTTCAGTTGGTATGGAAGTCGCTTGTTGCACAGCGCTAAATACCTGAAAAACCTACAAGATGATTTGTTTTGAGGTGTTTTGAGGTTTTTAAAACACTGCCCAAAATTTTTGTGGATAGTGATTGTGTTTGTTTAAATACTTTTGTTAGCTAGTGGAAAGGATAACATGGAAGAGAATAATTTAGATAATAACCCAGCGCCAGAAAATCCTGATGCAAAGAAAGAATACCACGTAAAAGCAGTAAGTGGCCTTTACGAAAATTGGTTTTTAGACTATGCGTCTTACGTAATTTTAGAACGTGCTGTGCCAGCAGTGGATGACGGTTTAAAGCCTGTGCAGAGAAGAATCTTGCACTCCATGAAGGAAATGGACGATGGCCGTTTTAATAAAGTGGCAAACGTTATTGGTCAAACCATGCAATACCACCCACACGGAGATGCCGCCATTGGTGATGCGATGGTTAATTTGGGTCAGAAAGATTTATTGATAGAAACCCAAGGAAACTGGGGGGATTTTAGAACAGGAGACTCGGCCGCTGCTCCCCGTTATATTGAAGCGCGTTTATCTAAATTTGCCTTGGAGGTGGCTTTTAATAAGCAAACCACCAAATGGCAAAATTCGTATGATGGTCGTAAAAAAGAGCCCATTGTACTTCCAATGAAATTTCCGCTTCTGTTGGCTCAAGGTGTTGAAGGTATTGCCGTTGGTTTAGCAACTAAAGTAATGCCCCACAATTTTTGCGAATTGCTTCAAGCCAGTGTGGATTATCTAAAAGGCAAAAAATTTGAACTATATCCCGATTTTCCAACAGGCGGTTTGGTTGATATAGCCAACTATAACCAAGGCAAAAAAGGCGGTAAAATAAGGGTAAGGGCGCGCATAGAGGAATTAGATAAGAAAACCCTTTTTGTGAAAGATGTGCCTTATGGTGTTACTACCAATCAATTGATTGATAGCATTATCAAAGCCAATGATTCTGGTAAAATAAAAATCAAAAAGGTAATTGATAATACTGCCAAAGACGTAGAAGTTGAAATTCAGTTGGCTCCAGGTGTATCGCCAGATAAAACCATTGATGCTTTATATGCCTTTACCGATTGTGAAGTAAGTATTTCACCTAATGCTTGTGTTATTGTAGATGATAAACCGGTATTTATTGGGGTAGAAGAATTACTAAAATTATCTACAGAAAAAACCAAAGATTTACTCCGCCAAGAACTAGAAATAAAAAGGGCAGAACTGGAAGAGCAATGGCATTACTCGAGCATCGAAAAAATATTTATTGAAAACAGAATATACCGAGATATTGAAGAATGCGAAAGCTTTGAGGAGGTAATAGATACCATTTGGAAAGGTATGAATAAGTTTAAAAAACTTTTCCGCCGCGAGCTTACTGAAAACGATATTCTACGTTTAACCGAAATCAAAATTAAACGTATCTCTAAATATGATTCGTTTAAGGCTGATGAAATAATGAAAGGACTTGAGGCTTTATTGGCTCAGGTTAATTTCGATTTAGAAAACTTGCGCGCTTATGCCATTAAATATTTCGAAAATTTGTTGAAGAAATACGGCAAAGGCAAAGAACGTAAAACAGAAATCCGCACTTTTGATACCATCGATTCTAAAACCGTTGCCATTGCCAACCAAAAGCTATATGTAAATAAAGCCGAAGGCTTTGTGGGTATTGGTTTAAAGAAAGACGAATATGTATGCGATTGTAGCGATTTAGATGATATCATCGTATTTAAAAAAGATGGCAAAATGATTATCTCCAAAGTGCAAGAGAAAGCATTTATGGGTAAAGATATCATTCATGTAGATGTGTTTAGAAAAAATGATGAACGCCGCATCTACAATGTAATATATTTAGATGGTAAGTCTAAGGTTAGTTATGCCAAACGTTTCCCGGTAACGGGTATCACCCGCGATAAAGAATACGACCTTACCCAAGGAACCAACGGCTCTCGCATATTATACTTTACCGCAAACCCCGCCGGCGAAGCCGAAGTAGTAAGCATTACATTAAGTCCGCTTAGCCATGCCCGCAAGCTGAGTTTCGATTTTGATTTCAGCGAATTAGCCATCAAAGGCAGGGGAGTGCAAGGCAATATTGTAAGTAAATACTTGGTTAAAGGCATCAAATTAAAATCGAAAGGTGTGTCTACTTTAGGCGGAATAAACCTTTGGTACGATGCAGCTATTGGCAGGGTAAATACCCAAGAGCATGGTAATTTCTTAGGTAATTTTACCGGCAATGATTTACTAATAGCCTTCTACAAAGATGGCAATTACGAGCTCACCAACACCGAATTAAGTAATCATTACGAGTACGAACAACTATTACACATCTCTAAATTTAAACCCGAGCGACCTATTTCTTTGGTGTATTTTGATGCCAAGGCAAAGGTGTATTACATAAAGCGTTTCTTAATTGAAACTCAAACGCTCAATAAAAAGTTTATGTGTATCCCGGAAGAAAAGGGCAATTTTATTTTATTGGCTTGCGACCTTAAAAATCCGGTGGTCATTCTAAGCACGGGCAAAGGCAAAAACCTAAGTGAAGAGCAAATAAACCTAGCAGAATTTATCGACGTAAAAGGATGGAAGAGCATCGGAAATAAATTTGCCACCAATGAGTTAAGTAACCTAGAACTGCTTCCGCCTGATCCAACCGATGAGATGGATGAGTTGGTTCAAGACGAACCAGAAACTTTAGTAAACGAGGACTTATTCACCCA
>JAUYMZ010000270.1 GCA_030699355.1 Bacteroidota bacterium
ATTAAAGCGTTGGGGTAAACTTTGCGCCGGTCTTTATAATTGTAAACTGTTTTTCTAGTTGGTTATTTCCACTAAGGACCATTAGGACAATGAGGACATTGAGGACGATTTGTGTAATTAAAATTTTGAAATTAGTCTTCAGGCATCAGTAAAATTGGCTGCTAGTAATTAATGTTGCGCATGTCCACATAGTACTAAATGTCCCCAAGGTCCTAATTAAGTTTTATCTATAAAAGAATCTTTCTGCGATAATAAACTAATATTGCTCGTATGGTCAAATAAAGTATAAGGGTAATTCTGGTAATTATAGGCATCATACTCCCAATATTGGCCTTCGCCATAACGTTCTTCTTTTACTTTGTTATAACTGGGTTTATACCCTTGGCAAAATGATTTTATACCAAAAACAATAAGTAGAAATAGTAAGTAAATTTGTTTCATAGTTTTTATCTTTTGGTTAATAATTCCCATATTTCAGTTGAGTCACTATTTTGAATTTTTAAGATACCAAATTCTTGATTGTAAAATAGTTTGTCATAAAGAGGATTAAAATATTTCGAGGTTAAAGAAACACTTTTATACCAATTATTTTGTATTAATATTGAATCTATAAAATTATTAGAATTTGGATTTCCAACTCTAGTGCTATATAAAATAAAAAAGATATTATTAAAATAAAAATATATTGACTCTGATCCGTATTCATCTTTTCGATATTGATTCATTTCAATATTAAACTTAGAATTATTCGAACTAAACTTATAATTATACGCCTCATAATTATCTGTTGAGGGGATGCTGCAATTGTTTATGGTATAATTGGGAATTACGGTTCTTAAATAATACTGCTTTTTACCTTGGCCAATACAAACGGCAGTATCATTTGTATTGCTAATAAAAACTAAGGTATCGTAACCTGTATATGGTACTTTTGATTTATCTTCTTCTGAAAGGTTGTAATGATAATCTTTATTATCGCAAGGGGTATCATCATCTTTTCTACAACTAAAAAAGGTGCTGGTAAATAGTAAGAAAATAAGGAGTATTTTATGCTTCATAATGCTTGGGTTTAAATTTTTTACTTACTCAAATTTAAATATATCTTTCTGATTTGCAAGTACAGCAGGGTTAGTGCTTTTTATCTATGTTCAAAGGACTAATAGGACAATGACGACATTGAAGATGATTTGTGTTTTTAAAATTAGAATCACTGCTGTCTGGGAAAAAGCATGAGATTCTGCGCTATCGCTCTGAATGACGGGCTACTCGCAGGTTTTCCGGCAGGAGAATTGGAGGCAGCGAAGCTGCCTCCAAGTCTCCTGCCTTTTAGCTATAAAACGTTGTCATCCTAAGCGTAACGGAGTGGAGCGAAGGATCTCAATAGTTTAAATTTGATTTTCCTGGACAACAATTTTTTCGAATTTCGGATTTAGAATTTCGAATTTAAAATTTCTGATTTCTATTCCCCATTTCCCTGATAGATTTCATTACAATGAGTAAGTCTTTTTCTACCGAGTAATCTTTGGCGTATAAGAAGTTGAGTTTTTGTATGGTTACCGGGTTGTGACTTTTACTGCGTTGCGCATCTGTTGTGCTTACCACGCCCGTTTTAATGTTGGGTAATAGTTTTATATTATCTGCATGGGCATAACCTACCCAAGTTTTTTCTCCGGCCAAAACCTCAAAAATATTGGGTAGAAAGTTTTTGGGATTTCTAATAAACGGAAACAAAACAGGCGAAAGTAATAATAACACAATGCTCGCAATAATATCAAAAACGCGTTTTTTCTGCTGCTCAAAAGCCTGTGCCAATTGCAGGTTTATCTCTATGGTATAAAAATCGCCAGGGGTATTTTTGTTGTTACTGCCAATAATAAACAAACTCTCTTCGGGCACAATTTTGTATAAAATATCTTGGTGACTATTACTTCCCATCCACTCAATAATTTGAGAAGCTGCTAAGTCTTTACTGCAAAAAATAATTTCTTCTACTCCAAAAAAATCTACCAATTCATTTAATTCACTTACCTGACCAAGATAATGGTTATCTTCTTTATTAGGTTCAACCGAAACATAACCCAAATAATCGCTTTTAGATTTAGATTTTATGAGTAAGTCTTGCACCCTTTCTACCTCTAGTTTATTACCTACAATAATGGTTTTTAGGTGACTGCCCATGGTTAAACTCCAGCGTTTGTATTTGGCATAATACAATACAACCCTAATTAAAAAAGCGCCAACTACGGCCGCAAAGGCACCCAATACAATAATGGCCCTAGAGAATCTGTAATCTTCATCTACAAACGCGTAAAATACAGCAATGGCTAAGGTTCCAAAGGCAACTCCTTTGGCTACGCTTAAGAAGGTTTTTCGCTTGTTGTAAGAGCCAGCTAAAAACAAACCCGTTAACCAAAGTAGTGTATAAACTAAACTATTGGTATATACAATGTGAACCGGGTAGGCTAAAGGAGTATCGTACTTTAGGTTCGACCAAAAACCAACCAATAATGCTAAAGAAGAAAATATTACCGAGAAATCGAGGAGCGGAATAAATACTTTAGAGGCAAAGCGACTTAAGATGGCCGCAAATGCTCTTAGGTAAATGGCTATGTTTATAAGGGCGCTGAAGTTTCGGGCGTGTTTTTTTGAATAATGTTTTTGGGCAAAAATGACCATGGCACGGTAAAAGGTAAATACAAAATTTACGCTCGTTTTTTTAGTGCTTTCGCCCTTGTAATGAATAATGGTAGTATGCGGGTAGTAGTAGTTTTTAAAGCCTGCTTTGTTTATGCAATAACTCAAATCTATGTCTTCGCCATACATAAAATAATCTTCATCTAGCAAGCCAATTTCTTTTAAAACATCGTGCCTAATCATCATAAAAGCACCCGCCAATACCTCTACTTCGTGTATTTTCTCTTTATCTAAAAACCCTAAATGATATTTACCAAACTTTTTAGATTTAGGGAACAATGCAGCCAAGCCGCTTAATTTATAGAATGCCACTTCTGGTGTGGGTAGGCCACGCTTAGATTCGGGTAAAAACTTGCCTGAGCCATCAATCATTTTTACGCCAACCGCCCCTGCATCTGCCGTACTATCCATAAACTGAATCAGTTTACTAAAGCAGTCTTCCTCAATTACCGTATCCGGGTTTAGCAACAAAACGTATTTGCCCTTTGCTAATCTAATGGCCTGATTATTGGCTTTGGCAAAGCCAACATTTTCTTTATTTTCTATGATTTTTACTTCCGGAAACAGCTTGCGCACCATATCGCAGCTGCCATCCAACGAATGGTTATCTACCACAAATACTTCCACCTCTAAGTTTGCACAGGCTCTGCGCACCGCGTGGAGCGCCTGTTCTAGGAAATATTTAACGTTATAATTTACAATTACTACCGAAAGCTGCATATCTAAGAGGGAACGAATATAAGTGTTTAAAAATTGTTTTCATCCCGTTTTTAAGTTTGTATATTTGGTTCAATGAAAACTAAGCTTCTTTTTTGGTTCGGTCTGAACCTATTTTTTTTGGTTCAAGCCAAAGCCCAATTGCCCAATGAGGTGTTAATCGACTCTACTAATTGGGTTCAGACAGAAGGTAAACCATTTGAATTGGCCGTAAAAAACACCAATTACCTTAGGAATACCGAGTATTTTAACCGCATAGAAGAAGGCAGAACTTTGTTTGGCTACCAATTGCACCCAAGCCTAAGCTACCGCGCACACCCTGCCATAAAGTTAGAAACCGGCATTTGGCTCCGAAATGATTTTGGTGGAAATAATCCGTTTACCACCGCTTTACCCACTTTCTCTTTACGGGCTAAAGGCAACTATTCTGAGCTTATTTTTGGCACACTCGATGGCGCTTTAAGTCATGGCTTGCTTGAACCTATGCTCGATATAAACGCCGTAATTACCCAACGCATAGAAAATGGGTTTCAGTTTAAGTTTAAGCGCGGTGCTTTAAAAGCCGATAATTGGATTAATTGGCAAAATTATATAGAGCCAGGTGCATTTGATAAGGAGCGTTTTACGGCTGGCGTAAATTGGAATTTGCGTCTGTTCGAAAATGCCCAAGCGCGCTTAGAAGCTTATTATATGGCAACGGTTTTTCATCAAGGCGGACAAATAGATATGGATACCATTCAACCTTTTTTGATGATGGTAAATGATGCTGTTGGGGTAAAATACCAGCGTAAATTAAGCCAAGATGTGCATTGGTTTGCAGAGGCAAGCATGCTTAGATATATGGAGACGAGCGATAGTAAATTATACCCAGAAAAGCAGGGCTTGGGCTATTATGCAAACTTGGGTTTTGCTAATAATGGCTTACATATTATGATGAGTTACTGGCAAGGCAATCATTTTATTTCGCCCGGTGGCACGCAAATTTACCAAAGTGTAAGCAGCGCAGATAAGCAATATTACGAGCGCAGCAGACAGTTATTATTTACCAGATTTATATACAACAAATCCCTCTATCAATCGCCCGTAATGGCATCGGCTCGGTTTGAACCTATCTATGATTTAAACAATGGAATTTTCGATTTTAGCTTTAGTTTGTACTTGAGTTACCGGTTTAGTTATGGGTTTGGTTCAAAATAGATGCTTGTAAGGGGTAGTTTTAATCTACAAAAGTCTCTTGAATTACATTTTTTACATGCCCAATTTCTTTGTCGGTTAAGGTATTAAATCTATCAACAATTCTATTCCTGTCAATAGTGCGGATTTGATCTATAGCAATCCATCCTTTTCGAGCATTATGTTTTACCTCCACTCTGGTAGGGTATGGCTTAGAACTGCTTGTCATGGGAGCAACGACAATTGTTTGCAAGTACTTGTTCATTTCATTTGGAGATAAAACAACACAGGGTCTTGTTTTTTTCATTTCACTACCTATCGTAGGGTCAAGATTAACCAATACGATATCATATTGATTTATTTGCTCCATTCTTCAAATGTTTCATCCTCAAAAATGTCGTTCATTAAAAGTTGGTCGTCCCCATTTTCATGCATTTTTTTAAATGATTTTTCCCAACCCTTTCTGGGCTCTTTTTTAGGTTTTAGAATTATATAATCTTTCTCAAGAATCAGCTCTATTTTGTCGTTGATACTATATTTCTCAAGTATTGTTTTGGAAAGACGTATTCCTTTTGAATTTCCAATATTGATTATTGCTAGTTCCATTTTTTGGTTTTTGTGATTACAAAGTAATTACAATTATATGACATGCCCAAATTATTTTTGAGTGTTTTTAGGCTGTTAGCTGCTGGTGCTTTCAATCATAGTTACTGCTTCTCTGGGTGTTAAGACAGGAAGAGAACTTGTTTTAAAGTCTTTGGTGTCGCGTGTTACAATACAATCTATTTTACCAATGGCTTTGGCACAGTTATATTGAATGGCATCTTCAAAGTCTTTAAATTCCGACTTTAAGGATTTTCTTATAACCTCTTTTGATACATTTACTACTTCAGTCCATTCTTGGAGTTCATTAAGAATTTTGATTGTTTCTAGGTGCGAACCAGACTGTCGTAGGATGTAGTAAATGTTATTATATGAAACGGCAGCAACGTAAATTGATGTTTTCTTATTGAAGGAGTAATTAAAAAGTTTAGCTGCTTCTAGAGAGAACGGCTTTCTGTCGGCCAAGAAGTCTATTAGTACATTTGTGTCGAGAAATAGGTGTTTCATAGCTTGTACTTTTTTGTTAAACCACTAGTTAAAGACTTTTTGTAATCAAAATCTTCGGGCAATTCAATTGTCCCCATTAGTTTCAGAATTCTAGGAGAGATACTTTCATCTTTATTGTCCTTTGTAGTTAAGGTCATAAGGTAATTCTCTACAATGTCTGAAAGACTTTTGCCCTTGTTTTTTGCATACTTCTTGGCCATTAATATTACAGAATCATCAATTGTTAATGTGAGTTTGGTTGTCATAACACGTGTTTATTTTAATTCAAAAATACGTGTATTTTATTTTAAATCCAAATTTTCTCCTACAAGTTCGCCTGCCACCACCTACCTAATAACCGTAACATTACCAGATTTTTGCAGTGTTTTTCCGTAGGTGGTTTCGAGGTTTAGGGTATAGAAATACACTTCAGCGGGCAATTCATTGCCGCTTTGGTCTTTCCCGTTAAAGGGTGCGTTGTTTTGATTGGTTTCGTAGACCAAAATGTTCCAACGATTGTATATTTTTAATTGGTAAGAGGCTATGTTTAATCCAATGGGTTCAAAGGTTTCGTTTAAACCTGTTCCGCTTAAGTGGATAGCGTTAGGCATAAATATTTCAGATTCTTGGTTCACTAAAATAAGGGTGTCTATACTTGCAGAATCAGAACAATTATATTGATTACTTAGCCAAAGGGAAATGGTTTTAATACCAGAGGTATAAAAAATAGTGCTTGGATTTTCCTCTAAACTGGTACTTCCATCTATGCGCCAAAGATATTTACTAGTGCCTTGCGTTAAGCTGGTATTGCTCAAAGAAAGGGCTGTTCTACCCGGGTAATATTGTAAGTCGCTTATTTTAAAAGAAGCCTTTGGATTTGGAAAAAAGCTAGCGTCATATATCAATGAATCTGTTTGCTTGCAAGCATCTGTAAGGGTAATAAAAAAGCTGGTATCCTGCGCGCTTTGGAGGTATAATGTGTCTTTATCAGAAATAATAGTTCTATCTGTTAAACTTTGCCAGGTATAGTTAAAAGGATTTTTACCGCCTTCTGTTTTTATAAATAAATGGGTGGGCTTGCCCTCACATACATCATTTTTTTGAATAACAAATGTCAGTGGTAAATGGGTTAAAATAGAAACGGTATCTGTTATAGGCGTAGCACAATTATCTGAAATAGTTACATACATTTTTGTGGAGCTTTGTGCTATGGTTTTGTAGGTATATTGATATTGATTTTGTTCTGCATCAAACATAAATTGTGTGCTGCTATCTGTTTGTCCATTGCTCCAAGTAGCTTTATAATAAGCGGGATTTCCACCAGAAAGTAGTATCTTAATGGCAAGTGTATCTAGCCTACAAACAATGGAATCGCTGCTAATTTGTATTTGTAGGACTTGGTACTGCGTAATATGAATGGCAGCAGTATCTGGCAAAGCATTGCAAACATGAGAACTAATCAAATAATTTTTTTGTGATTGACTCAAATTTAAAACTAGGGTATCTGCCACAGAAATGGAGTTAAACAAAGAGTCTGTCCAGTTTAACGTATAGCCTTGCGAATCTGGCAATAAATTTTGGGGACTTAAACGCAATGTTTGTCCGGCACACAGCGCAGTATCTTGAGGCAATAGGAGTTTATTTGCTCTTAAAATTTGAACAGAAACCTCATTGGTATCAGGCAAAGAACAGGCATCTGTTGCTATCAAATAAAAGTTTGTGTTAGTGCTTAATTGAGAGTTTAATACTGAACCTACAAAAGCTAACGAATCAAAAGAATTGGCATACCATGATAGGTTTTTTGGTAAGCTAGAATCGCCACCCAAAACAATGGGTTTTAAGGCAAAAGAATCTAAATAACAAAGACTGGTATCATTTGCAAACTGTATAGTTAATGGGGCTAAAAAAGTAACGGTGGTAGTATCAAAGGCAAGGCAATGTTGGTTAGAGGCTTTTAGTATAAAATTTACCTTTCCAGCACCTGCACGTGCAAGGGTTTGTGCAAATTTGGCGCTGCTATCTGTTAAAAAACTAGCCGGACTCCATAAATAGTTTTGGGCATTGCTTAGGTTCGATCCTAATAAAAGCTGTTGACCAAAACACTGCAAGGTATCAGAGCCTGCATGGGCAAAAGCTTTGGGTTGAATGTTAAAATAATTGCTATCGTAATCGCTAACTACAATGGGATGGCTAGATTTAATCCTCATTTTATACTTATTGGAAGCATGAATATTATTGGGTATTTTAGCATAAATAATTCCAGATAAACTGTCTTGCCTCTGTCCAATAACCAGGTTATTTTGGTTTAAAAATACACCATTAGTATCAGATAACTCAAGCGTAAAAACATTGTTAGCCTGGTACTTTCCATAGTTGGTATAGGGTATTTGAATACTGTCAAGAGTGCAGAGTTGGTAAGAATGGGGATCCTTAATTTTAATATAGTTATCGGATAGTTTTACCAAAAATCCATTGTTGTTTATGGTGTTGAAAAATCTGTAAAATGGCCCAAATTGCATTGAATTTGTATACATTGTTCCAGAAAAATAAATTTCAAAATTAGGTGAAGATAAAACAGATGAAACTGCACCATTAAAATTTAAACTTAAGAACCATAAGCCATTTAATTGAGGGTCGAGTTTGGCAATGAAAATACAGTTTGAAATGGGTGAATACAGATTAAATCCATCGAATTTAAAGCTGTCATTGAATGTTCCCATAAGCATTAGATTTCCATTCTTAGCTAATCCGATGTTTATAAAAGCACAGTTGTTAAATCCTTGCCTAATACTTTCAATATTGCCGCTGGTATCTGCTATACCAATAAACCCATTTTGTTTACCAGATGGATTGGATGTTAAGCTTATTTGTGAGAAAATACTGCTATTAATAAACGAACCACAAAAGTAAATTTTTTGATTGTTTACTATAATACTTTCACCTCTATCCGAACTGGCTCCACCAAATCTTTTAACCCAAGAGAAAGTGTTTAAAGAATTTATTTTACACAAAATTACATCGCTGTTATTTGGTATAAAATTAAAGCTGTCAAAAATAGATGAATTGGTATTAGAACTTAATGTGCCAATGAGATAAATATTTTGTTGATTGTCAAATGCAGCATCTGTGAAACTGCAATTTGTGGCGGTTTTAATTTGCTGTATACTTTCAAAATCTGAACTAATTTTTATTATAACGCCATCACTAATATTTGTACTTTTAGTTATTAGGGTTCCCAGTACAAAAAAATTTGATGAGTAATAACCCAGTAAAGTCACATTGCCAAAAGGGTCAAGTTTTACATTTAAAATACTTACTGCATTCGAATTAAAGCCTAGTGCTTTCATTCCTATTAATAATCCTACACTATCAAATTTTAATAGAAAACTTGTCCTATTGGTATTGCTTGCTATAATGCTTCCTAAAGTTGTATGGAGGGTATCTCTTGCTGAACCAAAAACGATAATATCTCCATTATTTTGGGATACTACCTTTTCAAAATTGCAATTCTGAAAAGCTTTAACCCAAGCCAATCGTGAGTCTGAATAGTATTTACAAACAAAGGCAGAATTTATATTATTCGTAAATCTGAGTGTATCATTATTAAAAAGTAGTTCTCTTTGAAAATTTCCAACTACAGCAATTGTGCCACTACTATCCATAGAAGCACCAGTAAAAGACTCTCCTAAAATAGACTTGGTATTGTTAAGCCATTCAAATGTTTGCGCAGGTAATTGCTGTTTGCAAAAAAGCCATAATATGAAGAGGAGTAATTTGTGCCACATACAGTATTCCAAAGGTATTAAAATATGCCTCAGAGCATTCTTAATAATTGCTTAAAATCTTAAAAGAATAAAAGTACTTTTCATTTGTACTTATTTATAGAGGTTATAAAAACATTTGGACGAAAATTTATCCAAGAGCCATTGTAAAAACACAAACCTAAATTATCATAATCTTCTCTGAATTTAAATGAAATAGTATCACCATAATTGAAAATCATATTAGCTGTATCAGCCAAATAATTACCGCCCGTTACTTCAAGCAATACACCATATCCAACAAACTGTTCTTTTTCCAGTTGAACTGCTTTATCCTTCTTACAAGCAACGGTAGTAAGAAAAATAAATATGTATAACTTCTAAACTTACCATTGCCACTAACTGTAATGCAGAATTTCAATACTTGATATTAAATACTCCCTTTATACAAATCCGCAATAGGAAATATTAAATCATAATTATTCCAATTTAAATTTCCATCCAAAATTATAAATTGCTTGAATTTAGTTTCATCTAGATATTTTTTAATTGAAGGGTGCGATGAGGTTTCGAGGAATGACTTGAAGTCAACCAATTTGCAAACACCATCATTAAAAAATAATCTTATTGCATAATCACCAATATAAACAGCAGAAATGATTTCAATCAAATCAGTTTGAACCTCAATATAATCTTCGACTATTCTCATATAATTCTTGTATTAATTTTTTCAAATTCAATGTTCTTATGATATACAAAATAATCAATCCATTTTTGCACTATTTTGTCTGCATATTTTTCAAGAAACACCTCAAAATCTTTTAACTTGCTGCCAGTTAATGGCCTATTGGTTTTCATTGAAAATATCTCTTAAAAAGTCATTTCCTAATTTCATCATTTTATTGCAAAATTCGTTAGCAATGGATTTTTGATTATTTTTATAAAGGAAACTAACTAAATCAATTATTAAATCTTTATCATTCGATGAAAAATAGTTTGAAAATTGGATGTTATTTAAAATTATGGCAATATATTTCGCCATATCAATTGGATTACCCTTTTCTCTTTTATTGTATAAAATTTCTAAAAAATTATGGTATTGATAATTTGTCTTTAGATTTTTGATTGATTTTAAAACAAGATTCGAAACGGTTTCATCTAAAGTTGAAAATAAGCTAAGAAAGTTAGAAAGTGAAGAAAGTACTTTTTGTGCCTCCTCTGTTTCTGAATTTTCATATTTATTGGCAAGTAATATCCAAATTTCAAGTATTTTGTCTTCAAGTATTTTTACCTCATCTTTAGTTTTTAACTCTTGAAAATATTTTTCGTGTTGACTAATATTGTTTACTAGTTCTAGAATACTATTTACATTATTCTTATCAATTAATAATTTAAGTAAACTTGGTTTTTTTAAACTTTCAAACCCCCAAAATTGAAAGGCAACTATATGACTTATTGCTCCTTGAATAAAATAGTTTTTATTATAGAAATTGTTCGAAATTAATCTTTCATAATGTTGATAAAATATATCATAAATTGATTTATTAAGTGGTGAACTACTAAATGTCAGTCCTCCTATAAATGCAAGCCAATATTTTTCATCTATTTTAGAATATATTTTTATTTTTTCTAAAATCCAATTACTGTCTAAGAAGTAAAATTGGCGGTAATACCAGCCTGTTAATATATAAAAATCAATAATGTTATTTTCAAATGCTGATTCGAACAAACCTTTAGTTTCATTATCCCATTTTACATTTTCATCCTGAGTGTAATTATTTCTAGCAATTCTTAATGCGTAGTCAATACAAGCTTTTATAACTTTTCCAGTTGTAGAGTTTAATGAATAAGTTGGGTAATCCATTTTAGATTGCTTCTTATCTTCTTTTGGATCTAGTCTTGAAACTAAATCTAATAAAATATTTTTGGAAAATGGTAGTAATTCCTTTTCAAATACATTTAAATCCGATTGCATTCCCTCTGAAAGTAAATTTGCGGTAGAACCAATAATTAAATCAGATGTTGCATTCCAACTATCATTTTCTAGTGATAATTGACCATTTTTAAATTTTTCACTATTAATATAAATTGATAAAAACTTTAAAACTTTGCCCCAATTGAAGGTACGTTTACTTCTCCAGGCCTCGTGAAATCCATTTATTATATGGTAGATATAAATATAATACACATCTTTAAATTGGTGAATATCCTCTGAAAATTTGAGAGGGTTTTGCTCAACCGCTTGTCCAATTGAAATGGATAATCCACTTATTGTTGGTTCCTCCCATCGGTCTTTAGGTTTAAAAGAGTGAATTAAGTTTACTATATCAATACATTTTAATTTTAAAATCTCCTCTTTTGAAAGTGGTGAACTATCTCCCCATTTTATATGAGTTTTATTTTCATTTTCAAAGTACTCATAAGTTACATTAAGTTGCCTTGATAATAATAAATATTCGTCTGAAAACATTGGAAGTTTTCTTAGTGCAGAATTCCAACGTAAACGCCATAAATTGGGGAAGCTATCTGATTCATCCTTTTCCTTCTGTGGGCCAATTTTAAGTATATGCTGAATAGCAATGAGTTCATTTTCATTAAAGAGTTCTTGGTTTTTATTCAATAACTCATAAAGATCATTTTGGTAATGGTAGTCTGTAAAAAGTTTTTTAGGGTCATTTTCTGATATTATTTCTAGGAAAATATTTCGTAAAGAAGTCCAATTTTCTCCAATAACAAATAGTATTAATCTTTGAAAAAATGGCAATCTATATTTTGGATTAGTTGAAATTTCTCTTAGTTTGGAAATTGCTTTATTTGGGTTTTCTTTTGAAAGTTGATTTAGAAGGTCTCTTAGTATTATGGAGAAAACTTCATTTAATCCTTCACCATTATGATATCCATCATCTAATTTACTTATAGGGTTGTCAGACAGAGAGTAATAGGAGCCATTAAACAAAGCATTTATTAAATTTTCAAAGTTGAAATCATTATCCTCACTTTCTATAAAAGTGATTTTGTTTCCAATTAGTATCTGGTTGTATTTTTCTTTTATGTCGTGCTTGCCCAGTTTCTCAAAATCTGAAATTGTTGAAGTTGAAATAATGTGACTATCATTTATGAGATTAACCAATAAATCAGAATTTGATATCTCTGTCTTTATATCGTATTCATTGCTTTCTGACCTGATTTTTATATTAATACCATTTGGAAAATCGAAGCGTAATTTTTTTATGTTTTCAAGGAGTTGATAAATGATATGGCTTGAACAATATTTGGTAATTCTCTCTAAGTTTGTTTTTTCAATAAAGGTATCTTTGAGGTAATGTAAATGAGCCCTTGATCGGTAGCTTTCATGTGTTTCAGTAGGCCATTTTTTCAAGAACTCACCTTTCTCCAAGGATAATAGATGTTTAATTATCAATTCGGTCTTTTCTATATCCTCAATTGTTGGATTTTTACCCAAAAACTTTGGAAGAAGATTTTGGCATATTTCAGAACTTTGTATTGTATTATCAAACTTGCCACTTAACCAAATTGGGATATAATTTAATATTTCAGTCGTTATTTTATCATTAGGTAGATTAGACAGTATTTTTATAAATATAAACCAGGTATGATAATTATCTCTTGGGTTTTCTGATATAGCTTTAATGATATTCAAAATCTCATCACTGAATTCTGTTAAATTTCCACTTTTAATTTCCATAGAAATTTTTTCTAAATATATAAGTGGCTCCCAGAATGGAATTTGAAAACGGTCTTTTAGTTTTATAGGTAATGGAATTTTAGAATGACAAAATTCTTCTTTATTTTTTAGAATATGAAACCAATTCGGATTATCAACACGGGTATAAAAGTAACGTCTGTAATCACTGTCGCTATTCATTAGTTTAGCAATAAAATTAGCTTGGTTTTTTGAAGGATGATTATCTTTTAAAATAAAATCAATTGTGTTTGTGTCTTGAATATACTCGGTATTGTTTAAATTAGGTAAATTATCTTTTTGGTAAAATTCTTCAAGAAACCCTGAAAACTCGCTGTAATAAGTCTTGAATACTTTTTCAGGAATATTGTTTTGAATTCTTTCCCAACTCCAATATTCAACTGTGATTGTGTCAGTCGATCTTTTCAAGCACTCATTAGCAATATGAGAGTCTGAATAAAACGTTGAAGCAAAAATAAATTTATTGTAAGCTAGTTTATTACCTTTATTGTATGCAAGAAAACTATTAAAGTCATTGTTTAGCTCTTCGATTAGTTCCTTTCTAATTCGTTCATTATTGCCCCCTCGTATTAATTTTAATTTACATTGTATAACTGTTTTTTTCTCAATTGAATAAACATCCAAACCGAATTGTTTTTGCCCTGACCTTCCAAATCTGTCATAAGAATGAGTGCTCTCCATGTCATTGAAATAAGATGTAATGAAATATTCAAACTTTACATCATCATTCCAAGGTGGCAGGATTTGCATTTGTTCTAATAGACTTTTCATATAGACTTACCTTTTTTCTTCAGTTTCTCTTTCGTAAATAAGTCAGCCGTATATTTTTCATAAAGTCCAAATAAAAACTCCATTCTGTTTGCTTCACTATTAAATGCTTGTGGTCTATAAGCCAAATCTACAGCTTTGTCAAGTTCGTTATGTGCTTTAATTAAAATAGGTGGCATTGTCGAAAAATCATAAAGGTCGGATAGAGAACTGCTGGGAAATTCTTTTCTTGCTTCTAAAACTTTTTGAGCGGCTTTTTCAATGGCTTTTATCTGCTTTGTGCTTGGATTTTCAGGGAAAGGGTAATTATTATAAACTAATTCATTTGAGTAACGATAATCACTTTTTATTCTACCACATATGTTTTTTACCCATGTCATATGAATAATAGACATCAATATACCAAAGTGATAAAGGTTTGCACCCTCAATGAATAAACAACTATCACTTACAATATATCTTTCATCAAATATTCCCATAGGTATATATTTTCTGTTCTCTGATGAATGACGAGGTATTAATACGTAATCGCATTTTGGTTGTCTGTCCTCGCCGAATAAAGTAGGAAAAGCCGAAAGTTTTTGGGTTGCCTGTCTTGTGCTTTCTGCTCTTAATTTTCTTACATTTTCAACGCGTTGAGTTACATGTTTAACTTCTTTCATGTCAGTCGGATTTGCATTCTTAAGCCAAAGACACCAGCGTTTGTGACCGTTAAGAAATTCGTGAGCTGAAATGAGTGGTTTGAAAAATTTTTCTGATTTTGGTTCTAGTTTTACAAATTCATTTTTTTCTTGGTCTGTGAACAAGAAATTTCCACCATCATTTGGCATACTCCCAAAAGATATTTCTGGAATACTACATATAGGTTTTCTCCTTTTGCTAACAAATATGTCTTTCGCATCAACTAAATATGGATTGATATTTTTCGCTTTTATCTCGTGGGCTTCTCCTTTAATATCTTCATATTCAAAAATGCTTTTGTATGAAGTATCAAAATTGGCAAATCCAATTATTACACAATAAACTGCCGCATTTCCTCTAGCTTCATTGCTCCATTTAAAAGTGCGATGTGCAAAATGAATTTTGATATTGTATTTATTCAACATTTCGCCCCATAGTATACCCGTTTGTTCGCCTTGTACTATTGAATTGGTAGAAACAAAAGCTACTTTAGTTCTTGCCTTTTGTATATATTTTGCTGCTTTAATATACCATGCTGTTACATAATCTAAAACTCCAGCTCCCTGAATAGAATCAAATTCTCTAACAACAGCATCGCGCTGTGATTGATTCATTATTTTAGAACCAATGAATGGGGGATTACCTATAATGTAATCAAATTTGATTTCATCAATTTGTTCTGGTTTGCCTTTATGAATAGAATATGATTCGGTTTGAACATTCACTTTTCCGAATTCTAATTTCGGTTCTTCTACTAAAAAAATATTAGCATGTTTGGCCATAACATTAATACTGTTAATTGGATTTAGTAAAGATTGCCATTCAATTTCAAGTGCATCTCCATGAATAATGTTCGCAGATTTTTTTAGAGGCAAACGAACAAAGTATTGCCCGAATTCATTACTTACCAACATGTTCATTTGATGGTCAATCAACCACATTGCTACTTCTGCAATTCTTGCAGGAAATTCCTCATACTCTATCCCGCTAAATTGATCAACGTCAATCTTAAGAATTTGACTTACATCCAAAAATGTTTGTCCAGATTTATTAATTGATTTTAATACTTCAAATTCTAATAATCGTAATTCCCTATATGTGATAACCAGAAAATTGCCGCAACCACATGCAGGATCTAAAAATTTGAGTGTGCTCAACTTTTTATGAAAATCTTTGAGTTTTGCTGTGGAACCTATCGAAGAATCAAACTCCCTCCAAAGCTCGTCTAAGAACAGGGGCTTAATAAGTTTTAAAATATTGGTTTCGCTTGTATAATGTGCACCTAAATTTCTGCGTTCTTTCGGATTCATTACACTCTGAAACATAGAGCCAAAAATAGCTGGAGAAATTTTACTCCAATCGATGTAACAACAATTTAATAATGCTTGTCTCATTTTACTGTCGAAGCTAGCCGTTGGTAAGATTTCTTCAAATAATTTACCATTTACATAGGGGAAATCGGCCAGTTGTTCATCTAAATTTTTAAAACGAGTTTCTTTTGGTGTGTTTAATACCTGAAACAATTCTTGAAGTTTTGCTGCAAGGTCACTACCGTCTGTGCTTGTGCGTTGTACAATGTAATCCTGAAATTGTTGTTTATTGAAAATGGTTGTGTCTTCAGCAAATAGGCAAAAGAGAATACGAACCAAATAAACTTCTAATGGATGTCCGATATAGCCTATTTCTTCTAACCTATCATGAAGTTTTCCCATTAACTCAGCTGCTTTTATATTTGCTGGGTCCTGTTCTTTGTAAACTTTCTTTTGGTAACCGAGTAAATAACCAAAGAGTTGAACGTTATTAACTAGATTTTTGAGTTTAAACTCAAAAATCTTTGTTTCTTCAAGGTCATGAAGTCTGAAATTTTCAAAATCAGATAGTAGAATGTATTTTGGTAATTCATGATCTTTAAGTCCGTGTAAATAATCCTTAGCTTGTTCAAACGCTTTATCGAGGTTTTTACCCCGACTTTTCATTTCAACTAAAATAGTACCTTTCCAGAGTAAGTCAATGTAACCATCCTTTTCATCCAGTTTTTTTACTCGATGTTCAAAGGTTGATACTCGTTTACTACTGATTCCAAATACATTAAAAAACTCAACCAAAAACGGTTTAGCATTAGCGTCTTCATTTGAGGTTTCCGCCCATTCTTTAGAGAACTTTAATGCTCTATCTTTAATTTCGTTCCAACTTAAGGCCATTTTCTTGAATTAGATTGCTAATATAATTGTTCCAATCCTAAATATTTGTTTTAATATCTATAGAATCAAAAATAATAATTAAAAGCTTAAAATACTTTTAATAATCCCAATCACCTATCTAATAACCGTAACATTCCCAGGTTTTTGCAGTGTTTTTCCATAGGTGGTTTCGAGGTTTAGGGTATAGAAATACACTTCAGCGCTAGGCGTTATCCAATTAATAAATTTAATTTTAAAGCAATGTAATTTTTTCTTCAATTGGTATATCATGGGAATATATTATATCTCTCCTTTCTATGCGCTATAATAATAAGTCTTATAGTGCTTTTAGAAATTTGTTCAATTCCAATTCTTTAGTCACCAAGTCGGTATCTATAATAAATTTTAAAGCCATTTAGTTTTTTAATGTTTTGTACTTCATTCAATGAACTTGCTTTTTCAAGTATTGAAATTATTTTTTCAATTTTCGGAAATAGAGTTTTATCCTTCAATTTGTCGAGGGATTTGTCAAAAGATTTATCAAATTCTACGATCATTAAGATCTAAGTTTTTTTAAAATTGACTCTTTTGAAACAGTTTTACCAGTTTTAACTTTATCCATTAAGTTACCAAGCATCAAATCTTCAAACTGTTCATCTTTTATGTCAATAACATTCCCACCAAGCCTTTTGGCAAGTTCCGCAAGTATTTTACTGCTTTGTTTGTCGGTTTTAATAAGTATGGTGCTCATGTTGTAAAAATAGTGAAAATATTCAAATATGTAAAATTTCTAAACTCACCATTGCCACTACCTACCTAATCACCGTAACATTCCCAGTCTTTTGAACCGGCTTGCCGTAGCTTGTTTCGAGGTTTAGGGTATATATAAATGAATCTGTTTGCTTGCAAGCATCTGTAAGGATAATAAAAAAGCTAGTATCCTGCACGCTTTGGAGACAAAATAATATCAATCTATTTGTTTTGTTGTCTGAATAGTTAACTTTGTACAGTGAAACAAATTAGACAAGTTATTGCCTATAAAAAATATTTTTTAAACTTCTATCAAGCTCAATCGGATGAAGTGCAAAGGAAAATCGAATGGACCTTAAACCTGCTTCAAATGACTGACAGAATTCCTAAAAAGTATTTTGAACATTTGACGGGAACGAATGGTTTATATGAAGTTCGGGTTGAGTTTGGGGGTAATATTTTTAGAATTTTTGCATTTTTCGATAAAGGAAATTTGGTGATTCTAGGAAATGGATTTCAAAAGAAAACTCAAAAGACGCCTAAGATAGAAATAGAAAAAGCATTAAAAATAAAAGCAGAATATGAAATCGAAAGAAAATAACATTACCACGCTAAATGAAATTCTCGACAATAAGTATGGTAAACGTGGCTCAAAGAAAAGGGAAGTTTGGGAACAGGAGTTTGAGAGTTTTCAACTTGGTGTTTTGATTGAAGATGCAAGAAATAAACTGGGCATGACCCAGGAGGAATTGGCACTAAAATGCGGCACCAATAAATCCTATATTTCAAGGATTGAAAATAATGCGAGCGATATTAGACTTTCTACCTTAATGAAAATAATTCGTACCGGTTTAGGCGGTCATTTAAAATTAACTTTAGAGATTTAGAAGCTCTGTGAAAATTCATTGGCATTAGAATTTCAACAGCGCAGTAGAAAGCTCAATTTACCTACCTAATCACCGTAACATTCCCAGTCTTTTGAACCGGCTTGCCGTAGCTTGTTTCGAGGTTTAGGGTATAGAAATAAACTGCTGC
>JAUYMZ010000277.1 GCA_030699355.1 Bacteroidota bacterium
TAATTGGAGGCTAACTTTAAGGAACGTAGTTTGACTTACATCGAACTTTTTTTGATACAAGGGTAAAATAGTGTCTTTACTGGTTCTATATTCAAATGCTTGCTCAATGGAGTCCAGCAATGATTTAGTATACGCGCCCTCATCTTCCACCCAATCGGCATTATCTAACAAGCTTTTTTGAAGCGCACTAACCTTTGGATTCATGAATATTTCCGAATAATAGGCTCGGTTCATATCGTAATAATGCAGCACTGTTTTATTGTATTGTTGAATTTGAAATAGGTTCAAACCAATTAAAAATGCTGCTATAACGCCCATTAAATATCGGTTTGAAGCAAGCCAATATTTTTGAATAAATGCCGCAAAAGCAAGTGCAAAAACGGGATAACTTTGCATGAGGGCACGGGTAGAATAACTGCCGCCGTATTTCCAATCGCTCCACGATATGATAATCCAAATATTGAGCATGCAAAACCATAAAACAGCCTTTTTGAATGGGTAGTTTTTGAGGTAAAAAAAGCCAATAATAAAAAAGATAGTTACAGGAGTATAGATAAACCATCCTTTTTCAAAACCAAAAAGCACCCTGAAAAAGGGCGATAAAAAGCGCCAAGCACTGCCAACATCATAGATAAAAAATCCGGTAACGTATTGCCAATAGATAAGTTGCGGTAATATCCCAATAATGCCCCCAATAGCGGCTACGTATACCATGGGTAAATTATTTTTAACCAATTGCCATTTCTCTGCTGCCGCCTCTTTGGTGTGGGTGCTCCAAAGTATGGGAATTAAAACCATAATGGCTTCTGTGGGCCTAGAAATTGTTGCCAATCCAATTACATATCCTGCAAAAAATGCCACTGAAAAAGCGGGTTTCTCATGCCACTTTTGGGTCAGCCAAAGGATAATGCAATACAATAAAAAAATAGGGGCATGACTTTGGGCGTTGTCTATAGAAATATATTGAATGGCATTGGTAGCTAAAATAATGGAGAATAAAGTGATGGCAGTAACAGCATCAGAAAAATAAGTGAGAAGTACTTTTCTAAGAATAAATAAGGCCAAAATGACATACAAAACTACGCCAAAACCGATGGCATGTTGGTAAGGTGCCGAAAATCCATCGGCTGGGAATGCACTATTTAGGGCGTAAATATGGGCAATGGTAAACAGGGGAAGATGCAAAATAGCTAAGCCTCCCAGGTATTTAAATACATAGTTACCCGTTTTTTCGTGTTTGTTGGCTTGGTAAAAGTTGCCGCCAGAAAGCTGGTATTTGTGGTCTATGCTATCGTGAAACGACAATTGCTTAACATCTTTGTAAATGAGCATGGCCGGCAAATGCATATAATATCCATAGGCATCCCAAGTTGTAATTTTGAGCGGTTCTTTGCTCTGCAAACCGGGGTAGTTGAGGCGGTATGCAAACAAAATAAGGCCAATAATAAGGCAGGCAAATAATGAAATTTTGTTCCTCATAGTATAGGGGCAAAGTAAATTAAAATTAGCATAAACCCAAATGGCTTGGCCTGAACCAACAAAAAAAAAGCTGTCCAAATTTGGACAGCTTTCAATTTTCTATGATGAAAAGAATTACAATTGGGCGTTTAATTTATTTGCCAAAACGTGTTTTGGAACAGCGCCAACTTGCTTATCTACTACTTTACCATCTTTAAAGAATAATAAAGCGGGAATGCTCATAATGCCAAATTCTGTAGCTATTCTTGGGTTGCTATCTACGTCTAATTTGCCAATAACTGCTTTGCCTTCATATTCTTTTGCTAATTCTTCTACAACCGGACCAACCATGCGGCATGGGCCACACCATTCTGCCCAAAAATCTACCAATACAGGTTTGTCTGATTTAAGCACTACTTCCTCGAAGTTGCTATCTGTTAATTCTAATGCCATGTTTTATATATTTATATTTTTGTTCGCAAGATAAATGCCATCTGTTAATTTGCAACAATTTGTCAGGTTGCCACTTTAATTTAGTTTGTAATGGAGGTTTAATTCATCTAACCATTTTAAAACTTCATTGTTTGGACTAAATTTTATTTTGGTAGATAACATACGCAGAGAAGTGCTCTCTTCGGTATCTATAATGTCGAAATTTAAGACACAATTACCTGGTTTTTCTTTGGGTAGGTTTTGAAATTGTTGCAGGATGCCACCATTTAATTTGTTGAGCTCTAACTGTATGGTTATTTTGTTAAAGTATTTATCGCGCACTTCATTGAGCATTTCTATGCCCTGCACTTTTAATTCAAAATCATTTTCTTTGCCCCATCGGTTGTCTACGCGGCCTTTGATATAGATGAAATAACCCACTTCCATAAAGCGCCTAAAATTAATGTAGGTGTCTTGAAACATCACCAATTGATAGTTTCCAGAAAAGTCTTCAATGGTAATGCTGCCATAGTTCTTACCTGTTTTTGTAACCCTATGGTCGGCAGTAGTTACCACTCCAGCAATTCTAACCTCTTTGCCCTTAAACGGACCTAAGTCTGAAAGTTCGGCGATTTTATGGGTGGTTAATTTGTCTATTTCAATTTTATACGGGTCTAAAGGATGGCCGGATAAATACATACCCACCATTTCTTTTTCCGAATTAAGTTGCTGCATAAGGTTCCAAGGCTCGGCCGCAGGGATGGGAGGTTCGGGTAAAATTACCCCCGAAACGGCACCAAATAAACTCATGGCATTGCTATTGGCGTTGGCCTGAACCGAATTTCCAAAGCGAATGGCTTTTTCGATGGTTGGTATTTCGTCGGGACCAGTGGCAAAATATTGCGAACGAGAGATGTTTTCGAAACAATCAAAACCGCCAGCTAGGGCTAGTGCTTCTAAGGTTTTCTTATTTACCGCGCGCAGGTTAACACGTTTGGTAATATCAAAAATACTCTTGTATGGACCATTTTCTCTTTCTTGGATAATGGTTTCCACGGCCGCTTCACCCACGCCTTTAATTGCGTTCAAACCGAAACGTATTTGACCCGCTTTGTTTACGGCGAAAGAAGCGAAAGATTCGTTTACATCTGGCCCTAAAACGTGTA
>JAUYMZ010000247.1 GCA_030699355.1 Bacteroidota bacterium
GAAGATGGCACTATTTATGATCCAGAAAGCGGCAGTACCTACAGCTGCAAAATAACCATGGATGATAAAAATACCATGAACATCCGCGGATTTATAGGCATCGCCGCCTTCGGTAGAACCGATGTATGGAAGCGCTTAGAAATGAAAAAGAAGAAGTAGTTGAATTATGAATTATGAGTTATGAATTATGAAAAAACGATATGTACTTCATACTTCATAATTCATACTTCATAATTATCTAAGGACTTACCAGGTTCAGGCTAACTTGAAAATATAAGGGGTTGCTTATTTTATTCTCCATATAAAAAGGTTTGTCTGAACCTATTATTCTTAAGATATCTGTTTGGTCTACATCGAAACTATAATTGATTCTGTACCCCGCTTGTACCGACATCCAAATAAAGCCTGATAGGGCAAATTCATAGGTAATTCTAGGTCTAATTTCAGATCTGCGTAATTCTAGATTATTGAAATAAGGGTTTGCCGTTCTGTTAATCATAGAATAACTCTGCCCTTCTAACTCATAGCCGAAAAACAATATATTTCTTGGATTAAATGTTCTTCTCACCGCAGCTCTTGCTGGGAAGATAGATTCAATTCCCCACTTCTTGTTTTGGAAAGTGTGGTTAAATAAAATCAAGGGTATATACCCCAAAGCACCCGGCCTATAGGTTCTAGAAACCCCAAAGGCTAAAATAGAATAATCGTTTCTTTTCTTTCCAAAAAATATAGCTGCCGAATATTTAGGTTGGGTTAAATACTCGCCCAATTTGCTATCGTTTAGCCTAAAATCGCCGTTGGCATCTGCACTTACAAAACCCAACATGAAATACTTTTCATTGAGGGGTTTAAAAATGGTAGAGTTTAACCCAACCGTGGTTAGTCCGCGCTCACTAAGGGCAGTAGCCATATAATTATTGTTGACACCCGTTGTAGGTTCTTGTTTAACATTATAATTGGTTCTCCAATAATTTCCACCCACAGTTAATAAGAGTTTGGTATTTGAGATAATGGGATAATTAACCAATAAACGCAAACCCGAAGCGCTTTGCAGGGTGGCGCTTGTATTTGGATAAATCATTGGGTCGGCACTGGTTTTTGGATTATCTGGATTATGGCTTGTTTCTAGGCTATGTTTTCCTTGAAAATCGTAGCCAATGGAAATGAGCTTATTTGGACTAATACCCAGAACTTTGTTGGTACAATATCTTTTGGTTCCTTCAGGCGTTTCAGCGTCTGCGAAGGCTGAGAAGTCTATTTCTTCCTCAGGTATACTGTCTTTTTGTGCTTTACTTTGTAGGGTAAAAAGAGTGAGCACACTAGATAAAAGTAGTAGTTTTTTGATCATAAATTTGCTTATTATTTTGTAACAAATAAAGCACATAAATTTAAAAACACAACTTCCTTTTTTTAGACAAAAAAATTAGTTACAAATTATTTATTTCCTCCTCTGGTAATCCAGTAAGTTCAATAATTTGATTTATGTTTATACCTATTTGGATGGCTTTTTTTGCCATTTGCTTTTTTTCTTCTAAAATAACTTCTAACATACCTTTTAACTTGCCATTTTCAAAAGCGGTATCAATCACGTTTTTTAAATCTCGGTAATGTTTTAAGCTATGTTCGTATGCATCCATTTCTTTTGTATTAAAACTTGCCAGTTCTGCTTTTTGAAATGCAATTTCAAATACACTATTCCTAAATATTTGTGGAATAGATTGAAAGTCTTCCAAATGCTTTATAAAAAATAGCCACTTATCCATATTGGTTTTCAACTCATTTTCTTCCAATTTAAAATTCGGCAATTCAAAATAAATATAGGTGAGCTTATCATAAAGCACATTGCCGTTTTGGTTTTTTAATTTAACGGTATGTACGACTTCGCTTTTTTGTGACTCACTCTCATAATCCTTAAATGTGAAATCCAGAATTCCTACGCAATACACGGCTGCCAGATTAAAGTTCCAATTGCCTTTCTCTGCTTGCTCTCTGATGGGAAAAGTGGAATAGAAATTGGTTCTTTTTTTAAAATAATTTTGTTTGGCCTTTTGCAACTCCACAATAAACTTCTCACCATTTTGGTTCTCACAATAAATATCAAAAATGGCTTTTCTGTATAATTCTAAAGTGCCTAATTGCTCCCAATTGTTAAAGGATAGTTCTTTAATTTGGTGGGCTTGCGGTAAAATGGAATTCAAAAAATCGATGAGCAAGGGTTTGCTTGCTTCTTCACCAAATATTTTCTTAAACCCAAAATCGGTAAATGGGTTGATGTATTTTGCTTTCATACCTTTTTTAATTTAAAGCGCTGTGATTTCTGCTTCTGATAATCCAGTTAAGAGAATTATGTCGGCAATGCTTAAGCCCATTTCCTTGGCTTTCCTTGCTGTTTCAATTTTTCCTTCTTCAATACCTTTTAGTTTTCCTTCTTCAATACCCTTCAATTTTCCTTCTTCAATACCTTTCAGTTTCCCTTCTTCAATACCTTTCAACTTTCCTTCTTCAATACCTTTCAATTTTCCTTCTTCAATACCTTTCAATATTCCTTCTTCAATACCTTTCAATATTCCTACTTCAATACCTTCTAATTTGCCATCATCAAAAGCGGTATCAATTACGTTTTTTAGGTCGCGGTAATGTTTTAAGCTTTCTTCGTACGCATCCATTTGTGTCTGATTAAAGCCTGCAAGTTCTGCTTTTTGAAATGCATTTTCAAATACACTGTCCATAAAAATTTGAGGAATAGATTGGAAATCTTCTAAATGCTTTATAAAAAAGAGCCATTTATCCATTTTGGTTTTAAGCTCATGCTCTTCCAATTTAAAATTAGGCATTTCCAAATAAATATAGGTAAGCTTATCATAAAAGATATTTCCGTTTTGATTCTTTAGTTTGATGGTATGTAAAACCTCACTTTTTTGTGGTTCAGTTTCATAATCATCGAAGGTGAAATCTAATATCCCCACACAGTAAACAGCCGCTAACTTAAAGTTCCAATTGCCTTTTTCTGCTTGCTCTCTTATTGGAAAGGTAGAATAAAAAATAGTTCTCTCTTTGAAATAATTTTGCTTGGCTTTTTGTAACTCTACAATAAATTTTTCGCCCGAATTGCTTTCACAATAAATATCAAAAATGGCTTTTCTGTCGATTTCTAAAGTGCCCAATTGCTCCGAATTTTTAAAAGATAGTTCTTTAATTTGGTGGGCTTGCGGTAAAATGGAGTTCAAAAAATCGATGAGCAAGGGTTTGCTTGCTTCTTCACCAAATATTTTCTTAAATCCGAAATCGGTAAATGGGTTGATGTATTTTGCTTTCATGGGGTACGTTTTGAAATACAAATATAGGCATGTGAGCTTTAATTTTATTTCAAAACCAAGTAAGATTTTCGGGTAAATATGATTTATTTTGCCAAAAAATAAAAGCTATGTTTGATAAATTAGGAGCAGCCAAAGAAATGGCAGAATCAGTAAAAGTAAAGTTGGAAACCATTACTGTTATGGGTGAGGCTGGATCAGGAAAGGTAAAAGTAAGTGCCAATGGAAACCGAAAAATTCAAGGGGTGCAAATTTCTGATGATTTGTTGAACCCAGAAAATAAAGAAGAACTAGAAGACCTACTCACTGTGGCCATAAACCGCGCCTTAGCCACTGCAGAAAATGTATCTGAAAGTGAAATGCGCGCCATGATGAGCACCATGATGCCTGGCTTAGGAAATTTATTTGGTAAGTAATTGGGGAATTCCCAATTACTCAACCACAAATTTCTTACATACCACCTCGTTACCTTTTTGTATGCGTATAATATAAACCCCCGCATCAAAGCCCGCTAAGGATACATACGAAACCTCATGTTTAATTAATCTACCAGTTTGCATGGTTTTTCCTTGTATATTTTGAATCACAAATTGTGCTTCTCCACTTAATTCTGGAACGTAAACTTGCAACTCTTCCTTGGCCGGATTTGGAAACAAAATAGGGCCGCTGCCCAAACTTATTTCTGGCTTGCTGCTTAATCCGCTCACCACAATACTGTACCTTGCGTTGGTATCACTGGCGTTCTGACTAATTGGAACTGGACCAAAAAAAGCTGTTGCCCTTACGGTGATTAAAACCAATAAGGGGTAAATACCAACTTGTGCCTGAGTAGGAGTGCCCGTTAAAGTAGCACAACCCGCGGTACCGCCTAAAATCTTGCATTCTGAATTGTGGCAAGAATAGCTAAAACCATCAGGCATACCCTTAACGTCGGTAATCCATAATGTGTCTATGGTGGCATCTAAGCTTGTGCCTAATTGAGGTATAAAAACATTGGTATCTTTGGTAATAAAATATTTTATTTCTTGGGAGTACAATTGGCCAACCCTAGCTGTATCTAAAACAGCTGGTAAAGTGGCTGTAGATTTTAAATTTGCATCAGGCGTACATTGCGCTAATAAATTATTACTAAAACTTATTACACAAAATAGTATTATTGAAAGTATTGTTTTTTTCATAAAAATTAATTTGAATGGCAAGATATAAATTTATTTTCAATTGTTTTCTATGCTTTGTTTTTCTGCCGCAATTATCCTTTGCACAAAGCGTTTTATTAACAGGTTTGGTGTTAGATAATACCACCAAAGAGCCACTTCAAGGTGCGGTAGTAAGCGTAGGAAAAACCGCAAGTATCACCAACGAAAAAGGTCAATTTTCTCTTCAAATACTTTCCGGCAAATCTAACCAAACAGTACAAATTCAGGTATCGTTTGTGGGGTATCAATCCAACATCATTTCTGTTGGTTTTGGTTCGAACCAAACGCCTTTAACCGTTTATTTAAAGCCAAGCGAAAATTTGCTTAACCAAACCGTTGTGAGTGCAGGTAGGTTTGAACAATCTGTAAAAAGAATGGTGGTTTCTACAGAGGTAATTCAGCCTTACCTTATCCAAAACAGAAATACAACCATGATGGATAAATTACTCGACCAAGTTCCAAGTGTAAACATTATTGATGGTCAAATTAATATAAGAAGTGGCAGCGGTTGGACATACGGTGCTGGTTCAAGAGTGATGCTTTTGGTAGATGATATGCCTTTTTTAACGGGTGATGCCGGACAGGTAAAATGGAATTTTGTACCCATAGAAAATGTGAAGCAGGTTGAGGTAGTAAAAGGTGCTTCTTCTGTTTTATATGGCTCAAGTGCTCTGAGTGGGATTGTTCATTTGAGAACTGAAATGGCTAGTGATAAGCCTATTACACGGATTTCTGCTTTTAGTGGTATATACAGCAAGCCTCAAAGAGAAGGTTTAGTATGGAATTCAGACCCACAAATGCAAAATGGTTTAAGCATTTTTCATTCGGCAAAAAAGAATCAATTTTCGTATGCTTTGTCTACTAATTATTTTAAAGATAATGGCTACCGACAAGGTGAAAGCGACCATCGTTTTAGGGTAAATACCAATCTTAAGTGGCAGGCTAAAAATAGGGTTCAATATGCGTTAAATCTAGGCGCATTAATCTCTGATGGCGGCTCCTTTTTACTATGGGAAAGCTATCAAAAAGGGCATAATATTTTAGGAGGTGAAATTACCACCACAAAATCTTCTAACTTTTATTTAGACCCACAAGTAAGTTTTTATACAGGTGCTTTTAAACATAATGTTCGAGGAAGATTCATGTATATTTCAAATGATATTACCAATAAATTGAGTTAGGAAATTATGCCGGCAACTATTACATCGGTCGCACA
>JAUYMZ010000278.1 GCA_030699355.1 Bacteroidota bacterium
CAAAACGTTAGCGGTCAGGCTAAAAGACGACATACAAGAAAAAAATGGAAGTAACAAACAACATAGGACAAATTTTTAAACCTCTAATTAGACAGTTTTGTGAGACGACAAAAGCCATTGATATTGACGAAGATTTTTCAACGGTTTTTCTTCCTCACACAATGACTAATTATGACAAGGCAAGCAAAAAGATTTTTTATTTTGGCAGGGACACATATGGCTGGACACCAACAAGCCAATTAATGGAAGCCCACAATAACGACAACCATTTAAGCTATTTAGAACAGACAAGTAAATGGGCAAATGAATTTGGGTTTCTTGACTACAACAAAAATAAATCGTCAGGCTTTTGGACATTGGCAATGAGACTGCACCTGAGACTTAAAGGCTTTACTGACAATTTGAAAATTAGCGACAATTTGCTCGAAGAGTATTATGAACACATAAATGATTTCGGTTGGGGAAACACTAACGCAATCGAAGTTCCGAAAAGTTTACAAAATCAAGGTGTTTGGGAAACATTGGATAAGGACAAATATTGGGCTGTTAAAGAAAAATCAAAACATCTTGACAAACTCATACATACAATAAATGCATATAAGCCAGACCTTGTTTTTATTTTCAATTGGGACTGTGACGAGAAAGCATTTTTGGAAGGACTAAATTATGAAGAACAGAAACTTGATTTAATCGGCAACCATTTTTTGACGTACAATTTGCCTGACACAAACACAACAGTTATTTGGACAGTTCATCCAACTGCTGCAAGATGGTTAGGTTATGGAACAGACAGAATAATTGACGAAATAGTTGGTTACCTAAATAAGTAACAAAATGGGACAGCTAAACACGATGAACAGAGAAGCCCGAACCGCTAACAGCCGTTTTGCAAAAGCGGGGGGTTCGTGCTTCTATGAAATTGAAGTACAAAATTCAAGCTTTGTGGATCTAATGAAGTTCAGTGCTGAAAATCCCCGCCTTCGCAAAGCGGCAAAACGTTAGCGGTCAGGCTATGACAAAACAATCGACAGGACAAAATGAGCAATAAAACAGCACTAGGACTTGCAATGTTGACGGTTATAATAAACGTATTCATTGGACATTTTTTTGCACCAAATGGCATATTGCTAACGCCATTAGTTTTGACAATCACGACTTCACTTGTTTGCTATGGGACAAAAAATATCAAACACTTATTTATAAGTTTTTTGACATATTTATTTGTGGCCATAAATGATGTTTCAATTAAACTTTTTTCAGGTGGAAATCATGATAGTGAAGGCCTCGCACTAATAAATATGTTTTTGCTAATTGGCCTTGCTCCTACATTCAGTATTTTATGGATAAGTATACTTACTAAAAAAGTTGAAAAAATTAAACAACAAATAACTGCTTTAATTGCATTCATAGTTCTGATAACAATACATTTTATCCTGTTTAAAAACTTGTGATTTTGTGAACAAGAAAACCATGACCATATTTAACTAGTTTATATTTACTTAATCCAGTTGAAAAAAAGTTTTACAACTAAAAAAGCCCGAACCGCTAACAGGCGCCTTGCGTCATTGCCTAAATTGAGGTGATTGGGTGTTTTGTTTTACGAAGATTCTTTTATCTTAGTTGAAAAATTAGCCTTCGCAAGCGGCAACGTCGCAAGGCGCCAAAACGTTATGGGATATTGTAAAATAACACTTTGCACATGATGTATGACATGAAATAAGAAAATGAAATTAGAAGATTTTATAGGAAAATGGATTAACAAAGCAGGAAATATTCTTGAAATAAAGAGCAAATCTAAAAGATCACTATCAGTAAATTTTATTTCAGGAAAAACTAACCAGCCAGTCACTAGAGAGTATTATGAAAATAAGCTTTCAATTAATTTAACCGCTAGTTTAGATTTTTATGAAACTGGAATTGAAGTAGAGTTATGGAAAAGGGGAATGGGCTTTCATATGTGTTTACATCGTGACCAAGTTTTCTTTAACAGTGGAGATTACGAATTTTACCTTGCTCCTGGGTTAAGTGAATATGAAGGTGGTACTCTGCTTCAAAATTATGGTAATTTATTTTTCCCTTTGGACTATTATAAGAAGACAGAATTATGAATGCAAGCCAAGCGACAGCAAAAACAACATCCCATAACAGGTGTCTTGCGCAATTGCCGACTTAGTGCTAATTGGTTATTTTGTTTTTACCCAGAATGTTTTTATCTTGCTTCATGTTGACGCCTCCTCATGCGGCAACTGCGCAAGGCACCAAAACGTTAGCAAGCATAAAAAAAATATTGAAATACTTTCTTTAAATTATGTTTTCCCGTCTTTTCTGTTCTGTTGGACACGGGAACGTGAAGCGACGTTTTGAATAAGATTTTGTCATGCCATTTGCAGAAGACCCACCGCACATGGACGAGTGAATTTTTAAGACTTTAGATAGTGCAATTCGCCCTCCCAAGCAGCAAATGGCAAGACCAATATCTTAGCTTTGCCTATATTTTTTTCACGCCTGCTAACAGTTGCCTTGCGCAATTGCCGACATAGTGCTAATTGGTTATTTTGTTTTTGCCCAGAATGTTTTTATCTTGCTTCATGTTGACGCTTCCTCATGTGGCAACTGCGCAAGGCACCAAAACGTTATGCCCAATTTTAAGACGATACAACAAACTTTGAAATGACAACTTTAGGACATAAAGAAAAACTTTGGCGGACAACAGAAATTCACGATAAGCTAATTGACGTTTCAACAATATTTGACGACCAAACTAAACAAGCATTCAAGACCCAATCAAAATTTATTCGAGACTTTTTGACTAAGAATCCGAAAGCCAACTCTTATCAACTTCGGACACTAACAAGTGAATTACTGACATATTGGAACGAGAGTATTAAACCAGATACCGAAGCCTTTTGGACAGAATTGCGAAAAAACGACATAGACTTTGAACGTAAAGAGCCTCTAAAGTTTGCATTGACAAAAGGAAGATTTAGGAATGTTGAACAAGGTATGGACGCAAGAAATTATTGGACAAAACTGAAAACTGAAAAATCAATAATTAACAATTACACACAAGCTCAAATTCAAATAATTGACAAAATAATTTTAGACGATGAACAAAGAAGACACGATATTTTAAAAAGGTGTTTAATCAAAAAAGCAATACCGCCGACACTATATTTAAAGTTTGGTGAGTGTATGGCTTACTTTGCTAACTGCCTACTATTTGACAAATATTTTTCGACAGGACAAGTAGAAGAACTTTACCAGATTTGGAAAAACTTTAAATCAGAATGATGAGCGGACAAAAAAAAACTGGGCATAACAGGCGTTTGGACGCAATAAGGGCCTTTGAATAAAAAGGAAAAAGAAACGGCAGAAAAGTTTATTTTTGGGGTAAACTGCTAGGGCGAAATTTGTGGTAACCATTCCCTTACTGCGCCAAGCGCCAAAACGTTAGCACCAATAGTAGAACGACACAAACAGACAATGAGTTACGACCTTTATTTTTACAAACGAAAGAATTCAAACTTGACAGAAAGTCAAATTGCTGAATATTTAACCAACAACTTGACTTCAACAAGTGAAAGCGATACTCAATGGTTCGTTGAAAATGAAGACACGGAAACCTATTTTTCATTTGACCAAAATGAACCTGAAACAGATGAAGAAAGTATTGAGCTTTTTGAAAACTTCACTGACTTTGACAACACCCATTTTACTTTCAACTTAAATTATTTAAGACCTGACTTTTTTGGACAATTTGCATTTGAGTTTGTTGACAAATTCATAAAAGACCTTGACTTATTTGTCCTCAACCCGCAATCAACAAACGACCCAGACAATCCTCTTAAACCAAAAGAAAACGAGCTCTATGAAAGTTGGTCGGAAACGAATTCAAGGAACTCCGCAAACTTTTTTAAAGAATACGGACTTGAATTTTATCCGCTAGAGAAATCAAACGACTGTTATAACTATAATCGCAACAAGGTATTATTACAAGAAAAATTAGGCGACAACTATTATGTTCCAAAACTTTACTTGTTTAAAAGAAAGTCGGACGGACAAATAGTAACAATCTGCACTTGGACAGAACACATTCCAAATGTTTTTCCTCCTGCTGACTATTTCTTGCTGACAAAGAAATATAAAAAACTATTCAGGACAGTTGAAGAAGTTGGGCTTATAAGTGCAGAAACTTTTAAAAACAGATTTGGGAGTTTCCTCGACAATTTTGAATTTAAGAATTGTAAAATTATACAACCTGACAAAGCTGAAAAGGTAAAGGACATTTTCAACTCGACAAAAATTGAGTTTAAACTTGCTGACTTTGCCGAGAGAATGCAAATTGAAAAAGTAGTAAATGTACAACCGAATGAATAGAACTACTGGTGCTAACAGGCGTTTGGACGCAATAAGGGCCGTTGAATAAAAAGGAAAAAGAAACGGCAGAAAAGTTTATTTTTGGGGTAAACTGCTAGGGCGAAATTTGTGGTAACCATTCCCTTACTGCGCCAAGCGCCAAAACGTTATGTGCCATATTAAGAAGACGCAACAATGACAGAGTTAATTCCGACAATAAATGAAATTGTTAAGTATGGACTTCAACCAAACTTGACAGTAACTGACAAAGAAAAATTGTTAGAACGGCACCTTGTTAAAATTTACGACCTCTATTTTGACATCGAATATAAATTTGATAAAACAAATTTTCCAGACCTCGACAAATCAAAATTTCCCGACATTAGAAAAAACGTTGAAAGTAATTTTAGAGACTACGGGTTCTACAAAACAATACTTGACATTAACGACTTTCAAACCTTTGTAGACATTGGAACAGGTGACGCAATTGATGATCTTTTAGACATTATTACTGACCTGATAGAACTCAAGTGGAGAATTGAGAACAATAGTTTGGCTGACGGACTATGGTTCTTTGAACATGTTTTTCGAACCCATACTCAACAACATATTCTTGACTTGCTGAATTTTATGAAACAGAAGAATGGATAGAAATACGGCACATAACAGGCGTTTGGTCGCAATAAGGGCCTTTGCATAAAAAGGAAAAAGAAACGGCAGAAAAGTTTATTTTTGGGGTAAACTGCTAGGGCGAAATTTGTGGTAACCATTCCCTTACTGCGCCAAGCGCCAAAACGTTATGTGCAAGCATAGCGGACGATACAGAAAACGACAACTATAAAGACAAAAATTATGAACTTCGAATTTGCAGAACAAATAAATCCAGACCTAGAAAAAATTGACTTTGAAAAAGCTATTTCAATTGGTGAGACTGAACTTCAAAAACTACCAGCGACTGACTTTCATTCAATAATTGGAAAAACTCTGACAGAACAAGCTGAAAGCTTAGCTATTTGGGTTGACAACTTCTATAAAATCGCTTCAAAGAAACTTGACATAAAAGCACTTTACTTTGAAATGAATGAGTTCGACATTAACACAGACATTTGGTATATTGACAGTTTTGCTTTTAGTCAAGACGGTGGACTTGACCTTGATGATATGGAATGGCTTTGTGATTTTGAAACTGACAGTCAATCTGAAACTGAAACGGTTTTTCAAATTGAAGGACTTGAAAAATTGCAGACCGCTTTTGAGACTACAAAACTCGACACAGAAAACATACAGGACGCAAGAGATTGGTGCGAGCAGATTATTATAGCAAGGTTTATGGAATTAATGAGAACTGCTCACTTGACAGCAAAACAAAAGGAGTATTCTTGGGCGACAACTCCAATTTATTTCACTGAACATTCGTATGACTTTGTAGTGAAATCAGAAAACTAAGTAACGAAAATGGAAGAAATGCCTGCACATAACAGGTGTCTTGCGCAATTGCCGACTTAGTGCTAACTGGCTGTTTTGTTTTTGCCCAGAAAGTTTTTATCTTGCTTCGTGTTGACGCCTCCTCATGCGGCAACTGCGCAAGGCACCAAAACGTTATCGGTCAGCTTAAAAAAGGACACCAACAATGAAATTAACAGTAACAATCATTTTAACTTTTGGACTTCTTTCGTGTAACAACTCGGCAGACAAAAAAACGGTTGACATTAAAACGGTAAAAGACAGTTTAGTTCATATTGACACTTTTTACATTGACCAAAACGAAGTAAACAGCAACGAATACAAAGAATTTAATCAATGTGACTTTGACAAATTCCTAAATGACCCGAAGACACCAAAACTCGCAAAAGATGTTTATCTCGACAAAAAATGGGACTTAAATAATGACACAGAAGCATTAGCGTTACTTGACAGTTTAACCGCAAAAGACAAATCAGCCAGACCATTTTACTTTAAAGTAGTTACCAAAACAAAAAAGAAATCAGACGGCTACTTTTCCGAAGGACTTGGACTTGCAGGGTATGAATTTATTGAAAATCACACTCAAGAATTTTCTTCATACTTTGACAACAAACTTTGCCACACAGACAACGACTTAGCGACTTGGGCAGACATTGTAATTACGGAATTTAGCATAAGCGAAGAAGGAAGTTATGACAAACCAATAGTTGACGACTACATAAAGAAATTAAAATCAAACTGCAAGGACTGTTCGACAACTCAAAAAGAAACTATTAATAAATTTGGCTTGACCTTAAAAGAAAAATGGAACGAATTTTTGAAAAACATAGACTAACGGACGGACGAAAAGAAAGCCGAACCGATAACAGGCGTTTGGCAAAAAAGCGGTTTCAGTGCTTAAATGAAGCTTTGTGCTTCGTATCAAGTTCAGTACTGACAGAAAGTTTAGTGCTTCGAAATCCGCTTCTTCGCCAAGCGCCAAAACGTTATGTGCGATTTTAAA
>JAUYMZ010000281.1 GCA_030699355.1 Bacteroidota bacterium
TGAGGTCTCATAGATTTGGTTTACATAAAGTTTGATTTTCAAACTAATTGTTAATTACTTACTTTTTGTTCTTATTTTTTTATTATCAAATTTGTTTTGTCATTGAGAAGCGGAAGATGCCTTGTTGTGGGGACTCAAGTCATCCAGGAATATCAATTGACCGGCGAGAAAAGTTGTAAAAAGCAGTAGTTTGAATATTCAAACTTACTGCTTTTTTTAGTTTGTTTTGCTAAACTTTTTTTGTTGCTTATGCCTTTTCAAAGTCCCCTCTCTATCGTCGGTAAAATCATATAACCTAATCTCTGGCTTTATTGCTGTCACTTTTAGCCAGTTTTCAAATTCTATCGGCGTTCTGTATCCAAGTTCTTTTACTGGTCGTTCATTGTTTAACAAATTTTTGAGCTTCAAAAGCTGCCTATTTAAATCTCTGACATTCTTTACTTGTCCCTCTAAATAATCGTTTTTTAAAACGCCATTCAGTTGCTCGGCCATTCCATTTTGTAAACAATTCTCAGCTATACTCATTTCCATTTTATTTTTTTTTAACGCATTCTTATATACACGAGATTTATATTGTGATCCTGCGTCTGTGTGATGAATACATTTGCTAATGTTATTTCCTCGCAGTTTAATTGCTTGTTTCAATGTTTTCAATGCATTTGCAGCCATCATATTGTCAGAACCATATAGTCCAATTATCCTTTTGCTATACATGTCTTTTAAGGTAAAAATATAATAGTTCTTATCCTTTAAAATTAGATATGTTATATCCCCTGCTATCACCTGATTAATGTCGTTTAATACCTTGCCATTGATTAAATTTTTATCCCAATCCTCATAAATTCCATCGGTAGTTTTAATTCTCTTTTTTCGGGTTTTAACTCCAAATCCACTCGTTGATATAATTTTTTCAAACTTATTTATCCCTAGCTCTTTTATATTTAAATAATGATACATCACTCGAGAACCCATGTTTTTGTGCTTTTCTCGAACCTTTTTTACCTTTTCTATTATTAAATCGCGTGTGGCACTTCTACTCAAAACTGCTTTGCGCTTTTTATATATGTACTGCCTCGACAAGCCATTTGCATCATAAAATTGCTCTTTTGAATATCTCCCAGCAATAGTTGTAAGTGACGTTTCTATTGCTGAGAGTCGTACTTTTTTTCAATATCTTCTCCTATTACCTCACTGGCGCTTTTTATTACTGCATCTTTGTATATTATCTGCAGTTGCTGCCTACCTATTACACGTTCCAATTCTGCAACTTTTTGAATTAATTCTAATGTTTTTGCCTCCTCACTTATCTTCTCAACAACCACTCTTTCTGTCTTCATGTAGGCTTGACCAAACTCAATAATCCATTTTCGAACTGCGGTATCACTGACTTCATACGTCTTACAGACGTCTTTAATCTTTAGTTTACCTTGCTCAATAAGACCTACCTTTTCTTTCTTAAATTCTGTGCTAAATGTTCGCCTCACTTTTTTAAA
>JAUYMZ010000288.1 GCA_030699355.1 Bacteroidota bacterium
TTCCAATTATTTTTATTTAAGAAATTCAGTAATTTGTAGCGGTTATTTTACCAGAAGAACACCAATTTCTTTATTTTTAACTTGCAAAAAAACTATCATCTATTAACATTGTACCATAAACTATCGACCATTTGAACTATCGACTATGGACCATGGACTATCGACCTATAGTTCTGCTTTCATCCCTGCTTCTATTCTTACAGGTAATCTGTTTTCTTTGGGAGGAATAGGGCACGTATATTTAGCGTTGTATAAACAATATGGGTTGTAGGCCCTGTTAAAGTCGATGATTACTTCTGTGCCGGCAGATTTATCTAAATCAATGTACCTGCCGCCACCATAAGTTTCTACATTGCTGGTAGCATCTGTAAAAGGAAGTAGCAAATAATTTTCTGCACCTGGTTTTTTTACAACTTGCTCTAGTACCAATAATTCATAAGATTTACCAAGAAGTTCAAATGTTGCCACTGCATATTGTTTGTATGGTTTGGTAGCATCGTGTGAGTGAGGGAGCTCAAATACACTGTCGGTTTTAAATAAGTTAAGACTTGCTTTTACCCTATATTTTTCATTGATAGGAAAAAACTTAATACCTTTAAACGTATAAAACAGTTGGCTATCCAAAGGCGATTCTTTGGGGTCGAAAAACTGTTCATTTATAGCCATTCTTTCGGAGGCTAGTTCATGCCTGTAGGCAGGGTCTTCAACTATATCAGTGCATGCACCAATAACCAATAGCCAACAGCTAATAGCCAACAGCTTCCTATTGTACCTTAGCAGATTTAGCATGCAATACATTTTTCTTGGTTGTATTTAAATGCACAAAGGCAATTGCTTCTAGGTTTGCCGAGTTCCAGGCACCATTTCTTAAAATGCGATATTTCCTGTAAAAAACCCTTCCAGGTTCGTAAGAAGCATTCAAGAAATCACCAAAATAACCAGTTACCATGGTACGCAATACATGGTTGTGTACATAGTTATCTTCATAAATACTGGCACCTTGATCGTCTTTACTTTCTTGCACATCTATAATGCCATTTTCCGCAAGTGCAATACTAACATATTGCGAATCGCTAACGGCACTGGTGTATGTTAAGGTTATTTCAATTTCTACAGAATCACCTGTATTTTTTGCTTTCAAATCGATATTTACTGGAGTTGGTTCAGCCAGATCTTGCGTAGCATAGGCAGCCCATTTTTGGTAATCTATGTTTCTATGGTTTTCTCCTCCGAATAATTTTCTGCTAACATTGCCAATGGGCAAAGAACCTGTTTGACCAAAGCCTATCATTTCAAAAATCCTTGCACCTGGTTCTGTTCTAAAATCATATTTACTGGTTTTTTTATCGCCTTTTGAGGCATCGAATGGGCGTGTTAGAGGTGTCATGATGCCCAAAGGATGCATGGTTAAAATAACCACACGGTTTGGATTATTATCTGAAATTAACTTTGCTTCGGCTTGGGCTTTTGGACAATTGGGGCATTGCACACCTGTAAATTCTTCAATGTAAATAGATTTATTCTCGGCACTAGGAGCAGGGAGTTTTACATAGGTTGTATCACCAATGGTTCTATCTGGTGTAAAATTAATATAAGGAGGTTCTTCTTCGCAAGCAGCAAAAACAAGAACAAAACTAATTAATGCTAATAAAACGGATTTATTCATGGTATTAAAAATTTGTCATTAACGTTAATCTAACGCCACTAAAGGCTGGTTCAACCCTACATACACCACCGGTACAATTTACACCTTCTACTTGTTTAATGTAGCCACCTGTAAAGCGGGTACTTTTAAAAGTGCAGGCACCAAAAATGTTCCAGTAATGCACCAATTCAAATTTATTTTCGCCACTTGGTTTATTTCTGGCACCAGGTTTTACGTTTACCATATCACCAATACTAAAAGAATAATGCGGTGCAATGTTAAACTCTATAGAACCATTAACAAAGCTACCCAAATCTTGTTTGGTTTCTAAATATTGGGTTTCCACGCGTATAGATTTTGTATTACTTAGTTTATACGTTGCTTCACCAAAAATAGTATTAGCTATTACATAAGGTACTCCTGGTTTGGCTTCAAATAAACGTTGGTTGTAGTTAATAATTTGATATCCTAATAAGAGCTTAAATTTTTTGGTAAACTTATGTTGAACCTCTACATAATATTCTCTAAAAAAGCGGTTAGAGTCGGCCTCAAAGTTGACAGGATTCACCGTATTTCCTTGAAAACTTCCCAATGGCGTAGTAATAGCCGTATTAAAATTGAGTTGGGTTTGATACTTTTTTAAAACTTTAGGCTTGTAGGTTAAATCGAGTTGAAAGCCATTTTCACCCCATTCTTGCGTAAAGGCATTGTAACGAGCCAAGAGTCTGTATACGTTTTGGCGGGTTACAGAAGGCAAATAGGCTATCATTCCAAGGTTTTGATTTTCTAATGGTGAGCTTCTAAAAGAGAATCTATCGATATAGCGGTATTGGGCATTTATACCAAAGCCTTTTTGAGAATAACTTAAAGAAGTTAAATAGGCTTTTCCTGCATGTAATTCCATTCTATCATTATTTGGATTTACAATGGCTTCAGGTGTTTTTTCTGCCAGCTCTAAGTACCAAGATAGATTTTTATAGCGCAAGGTATTGTAAATGTTATAAACAAATACATTGTATTTTGGATAAAAACGCTGTTCCAAGCTATAATTATTAATGGTACCAGCCATTACATTCATTGTATTTTGGTCGATGGTTCTATTTACAATAGAGACACCTGCCTCCATATTTAAGTTTTCTGTAATATTAAAATGATGTTCTGCATTGGCTCCTTTTAAAACTACAGGGCGTAAATCGAACCTAAATTTTTGCAAGCCTGTAAAAGCTTTAATGGTAGTATTTTCTGTAGGAGTATACTTTACATGCACGCCTTGAACCGCAAAATCTAGTCCTAAATTTCTGTCTTCAAATGCCCTAAACACCATTCCACTTGCAAATTGATCATAGAAATAACCCGCAGTGATACTCAACTTATCAATGTCTTTTCTTACACTATAAATACCCAAGCCACTGCGCGTATAGGCTTCTTGTGGATTAAGTAGGGGAGAGTTGTTAAATAAATCGAAACGGGCTGTAAAAGTGTAGCCACTTATTTTATAGTTAAGTAAAAGCCACGCGTCTGCAGATGATAATTCTTTCTGATACTGCGTGGTGGTTGCCCCAATGGCCGAATCTCTTACATAAAATTGATTGGTGGTTTGAAAGTTCCCGGAGAATTCTCCTTTCTCTTCTTTCTTTTCACCTTCTTGCGCCTTGGCAGCAACTCCCAATAAAATGATACTTATTGTGCTGAGTAGGAGTTTTCTTAACATAAAATAGGTTTGGTTTATTTGCCTTTAAATACTATTTCTTCTGCATCGCCCCACAATTGTTCGATGCCATAAAAGTCTCTTTTTTCATCCTGAAAAACATGCGCCACCACATTGAAAAAATCGAGTAATACCCACTCTAAATTCTCAAATCCCTCGCGGTGAAGCGGATTTTCATTCAAGCGCTTCTTCACTTCTTCTTCAGCACTTTTGGCTATGGCCTCTACTTTTTTATCGTTATCGGCGCTGCTTATTACAAAATAATCTGATGAAGCGCTTTGAATTTTACGCATATCTAAAATGCGAATATTCTCTGCTTTCTTCTCGTACATACCTTGGGCAACAGTTAAAGCCAATAATAGGCCAGGTTCCATGGTTTGCACTTCTGCTACCTTTTTAGCACTTACTTTTTTTGCCGCAACTTTCTTTGCTGCCACCTTTTTAGGGGCTGCCTCTTTCTTTGGTGCAACTTCTTTTTTTACCGCGCTAGCTTTCTTAGCCGCTGTTTTTTTTGGAGCAGCTACTTTCTTTGCTGCTGTTTTTTTTGCGATTTTTTTCGCTGGTGTTATTGCCATCTAAATTCTACCTGTAAATTTGACGCAAAATAAGCATTTTTCTTTGGCACAACAACCTTTAAATATTGGCTCCTATTCTGTGTATTTGGAGCAAACAACTTCAAGCAATGACGAGCTTAAGCTGTTGATTAACAGCAGTAATGTGCCAGAAGGCGCCGTGGTATACACGCAGTTTCAAAGTAAGGGTCGCGGACAAATGCAAAATTCTTGGGAGTCGGAATTTGGTTCAAACCTACTTTTGAGCATTTATTTGAAGCCTCAATTTTTATTAGCTGAAGAACAAATTTGGCTCAATTTGGTATGCAGTCTTGCCCTCAGAGACACCGTTGCAACGCTTTGCCTTGAGCCCGTTTTTATAAAATGGCCCAACGATATTTTTATCCAAAAAAAGAAAGTGGCCGGCATACTTATAGAAAATGTTTTGCAAGGCAATCGCATCCGCATGGCCATAATAGGTATCGGTTTGAACCTAAACCAAGAATCATTTGCAGCGCCTCAGGCAGCCTCTATTTTTAATTTTACAAAAACTAAGGTCGACCCAAACCATGCGCGAACACTCTTGTGCGAGAAGCTAACACACTATTATGCCTTGCTCTTGGGAAATAAAAAAGACTTTCTATGGGATTTATACCATACACACTTATTTGCCAAAGGTGAATCTGCTGTATTCGAAAAAAATGGGGAAACATTTATCGGAGAAATTTTAGGCATAGATAAAAAAGGCCGTTTACACATATTGCAAAACGACGAAATAAAAAGTTACGCAAACAAAGAAATCAAATTAATCCTGTAGAGACGCACGGCCGTGCGTCTCTACAGGCGGCGGATTTTCAACGGGCGGCGGCGGATTTTCAACGGGCGGCGGCGGATTTTCAGCGGGTCGGTCGTGGATTTTCAACGGTTCGGCCACGGTTTTCAACAGCCGGCCGCGGTTTCCACAGCCGACCGGCCGGCAGACAGTTTATTTACTGATGATAGTAAAATCCCCTCTACAATTATAATATTTGCATAAAAATAGGTTCAAGCAATAGCATTATGAGCAATAAAAAATCTATCGTTGTAGATGCGGGGAATACCCGAGCTTAGTTCAAAATAAATAACTTTTCAAAAAGAAAAAATTAAATGGCCAAGAAAGTTGAAATAAAAAAACCTGATTTAAACTATAATGAAATTTTGCAATCTGCTATAGTTCATATCAATACTGCACGTTCCCTTATTGCCAAACAAGTTAATAATTCAACAAATTCTGTTTATTGGAATTTGGGTAAATTACTTTTTGAAAAGAAAATTGAGGAAGGACATGGCAGTGGAGTAGTAAAGCAATTATCTTTTGATTTAAAAAATAATTTTCCAGATATGGGTGTATCTCCAAGAAATTTGTGGGATATGAAACGATTTTATGTGCGATATTATTTGTCAGATTCAAAACTGCGACAGGCTGTCGCAGTTTTGCCATGGGGGCATAATATTTTATTGATGAATAAAATTGATTCGGATGCCGCAATATCATTTTATGCAAATGAAATAGTAACAAAAGGTTGGTCGAGGGATTTATTACTTAACGCCATAAAGATGCAAATCCATGAAAAGTTTTTAGAGCAGTCAAAAGCGCATAATTTTGATTCAACCCTTCCAAGTGAGCATGCTGAGTATGCTAACGAAGTTTTTAAAAGTTCTTATAATTTGGGATTTCTTGGTATAACTAATCCAGTGCATGAGGTTGACTTAGAAAATAGATTAATTTCGAAAATAAAAGCCTTCATTTTAGAACTAGGAAAAGGATTTTCATTTATAGGAAATCAATTTCGTTTGGAGTACAATCAAAAGGATTATTTTGTTGACTTACTTTTTTTCCATAGAGGCCTTCGTTGTTTAGTAGCTTTTGAGATAAAGATGGGTGTTTTTAAAGCTGAGTATGTAGGAAAAATGAATTTATACCTTTCTTTACTTGATAAATTAGAGAAGTGCGAAAATGAAAATCAATCAATTGGGGTGATATTATGCGCAGATAAGGATCATCTTGATGTTGAGATAGCGCTACAAGATATTAATAAACCAATTGGAGTAGCAGAGTATCAATTATTACTTCCAAAAGAAGAATTACAAGCCTTGATTTTAAATGAAATAAATGCATCAAAAAACCATGAGCAATAAAAAATCTATCGTTGTAGATGCGGGGAATACCCGAGTTAAAATGGCCATGTTTGGTCATGATGCTTTGTTGCATCAACACATGATTACCTATGAATATTTCTGGGAAACCTTTTATTCCTGGATGGGTTCAGACCAAATTGAACAGGTGCTTATAAGTGATGTTAGCGGGAAATTAGCAGCAAGTACCCCGGCCAATTTGCCTTTTAACATACATTGGCTTACGGCCGAAACTACCTTGCCTTTTAAAAATTTATACGAAACCAAGGCTACTTTAGGCGCCGATAGAAAAGCCTTGGTGGCCGCAGCCATGCATTTTTATCCTAAAAAACCGTGCTTAATTATAGATGCAGGCACTTGTGTAACTTTCGACCTACTCACTGCGTCTGAGGAATACTTGGGCGGAAGTATTAGTCCGGGTTTACTCATGAGATTACAAGCCATGCATACTTTTACAGGCAAATTACCCTTGCCAACTTTTAACGAAATTCCGGCACTCACTGGCACAAGCACAGATACTTGCCTACTTAGTGGCGCCTATTATGGTTTAATTGCCGAAATAGACTATTTGGCTACCCATTATCAGCAGCAATTTGCAGGTTTACACATATTACTTACAGGTGGCGATGCACAAGTGTTGGCAAAGCGCATAAAAACAAGCATATTTGTACACGAACATTTATTGTTATTTGGACTACATAAAATATTATCACACCATGCAAAATAGCGCCCAGAGGCTCGTTTTTCTTATTATTACTGGTATTTGGGCTTGCGGCTCTTTGGTAACAGCACAAAATATTACCAAATCTCCCTATTCAATTGTGGGCATTGGCGACGAAATTTATTCTGGTAATGCTAGCACCTATTCATTGGGTCAAACCAACCAAGCCATTCGCAATCCGTATGCCATTAATATTTTAAACCCCGCCTCTTATTCATCGGCTAAAACTACCAATATTGAAGCAGGAGCTACTTATAGTTTGGGTGCTTTAAAAACCAGCAATGGCACTGCCGATGTTAATAATGCCTGGATTGCTTACCTCAATTTTGCCCTGCCTATTTCAACTAAAAGAGGTATGGGCGTTTCTTTTGGTCTGACCCCATTCTCTGGTTTGGGTTATAATATTCAATCTGAAACAACCATACCCGGTGATACAGCACCCATTCCTGTTTTATACAATTTTGTGGGCAGGGGAGGTTTAAGCAGAGCATACTTAGGATATGGCATGCGCTTGCATAGAACGGCTAGTATAGGCGTAAATGCCAATTATCTTTTTGGAGAAAATACCAATACCACACAATTACTTATACCTCCTGGGTTTAGAATGTTTAATACCAATGAAGATAAAAGAACTTACATCAATGGCTGGGTATACGATATTGGATTACAATTACACGATACATTTTCCCGTGTTATTAGAAACCAAGTGCGCGAATACGAATGGGTAGCTGGCGGTACTCTTACTCCCGTTTCTAATTTAAATGCAGAACAAAGTTATTTGTTACGCAGCCTTCCCATTGGCAGCACAGGTGGAACACGCGATACCATTTTTTCGGAATCAGGTGTTTTAGGAACCGTTGTTTCGCCCCTTTCTTGGAAAGCCGGTTTAAGTTTTGCTCGCAAGGATGTTTGGTTATTGGCAGCCGATGTTAGGGGAACGCGCTGGACAGATTACAGAAGTTTTGGTTCAGCAGATTCTCTGCGAAATAGCTTTGGAGCCAGTTTGGGTGGTAGTTTTACACCCAATTTTAAAGGGAAGAATTTCTTCTCTCGCATAGAATACCGCGCGGGCGTTAGGTACGAGCAAAGTAATTTATCTGTAAGAGGCACCGGGGTTGATGTTGTTTCGTTAAATGTTGGCTTGGGTTTACCAATGGCTAAAAGTAAATCTAAAGTAAACATTGGTGCCGAGTGGCTGCAAAGAGGTACCGTAGAAAATGGATTGGTTCAGGAAAATTATTTTAGGTTATACATAGGCGTAAGCTTTGCAGATAAGTGGTTTTATAGATACCGTTATGATTAAATATGTGCTGAACCTATGCTTATTTAGTTTATTATTTATAGGCTGCGGAAATAAAGACTTGGAAAAGATTAAAGTGATTACCCAATCGGGGGATTTGCCAATAGAAGTTGGGCAAAATGTTAGCATTAGTTATACCGATAGTGGCTTCCAAAAAGCAACTTTGTTTGCCCCTTTATTAGAGCGATATGCCACAGAAACTCGCTCCGAAACTGAAATGACAAAAGGCATTACTGCTTATTTTTACAACAGAGAAGGCAAAGTAAATAGCTATATAAAAAGCAAATATGCCATTAGAAACGAACGCGATAGAACCATTACCGCCCGCAAAGAAGTACAGGTAGTAAACAACAAAGGCGATACCTTGCGCACAGAGGAGTTGGTGTGGGACGAAAAAACAGATAAAATATACTCTGATAAACCCGTAAGAATTACCACGCCCGACAAAATTATTATAGGTACCGGAATGGTCTCAAATTCTGCCTTTACGCAGTTTAAAGTGTTAAATATTAGCGGTGTTATTAGTCTGAACCAATAATGGATAAATGGATTTTAAGAAATTGGCTTATTTTGGCCATTAGCTCTTTAGTAATAGGCTTTTTAGTGGCCATCTTAGAAGATTTTGTGGTGGGAAAAGCCTATATGTTCTTCATCCTAGCCATTGTTTTTACATTTGTTTGGCTTAAGAAAAGCAACAAAATTTAAGGCATTTGTAGCAGTGATTTATTCTCTGCTGCACGCTTAATTACAATGAGTCCTTCCTCAAATGCAGCCTCCGAATTTTGAATACGTGTAGGTAACATAAACCTAAAAATTGGGTTGAACCCAACATCTCCTTCATCTACCCAAGTAAGCTGTGTTTTGCCACCCAATGCTTTAAAATAAAAGGTTTGGTTGATGTTCATAAATCCTTGGTCTAATGATAAATTAAACTTTATTTTTTCATTGGGTAAAGATTCTATTACCCTAAATCTTCCAATGCCCACCAAATCGCCCCTAAAGTACTGCGCTGCACCTAAACCGGATTTATTTTTGGAGTAAAAAAACACCATGGTACTGTCCAAATTGCGGTTCCACGGACTCCAATCTTGCCAGTTCTGAATTTGATTTAGGTAAGCATAAGTTTCGTACACGGGAATATTTACCACCGTTGTTTTTTCTATTTTATAATGCCTTGGAAAAAACAAGGACACCAAGAATACAAGGGCAAAAAAGCCCATGATTCCAGCAAACACTTTAAATAACTTCATTTTTTAATTCTATTAGGTTCAGCCTAGAGGGTAAAGGCTTTATCTATAATAGCCAATTGCTCTACTGCATGCACTTTGCTGTAGCCTGTAGCTGGCGAAGCGCTCGATTCTCTTGAGATTCTTTTTAATTTTATGTTATTTTCCCAACGCAATAGATGCAACCAAGCGCCCATGTTTTTAGGTTCTTCTTGCACCCAACAAAACTCTGCTCCAGCATATTTTTGATAAATGGCTTCAATTTGCTGCGTTGGCATTGGATACAATTGTTCTAAACGCACAATGGCAATATCGCTGCGTTTTTCTGACTGTTGGCGCTCTAACAATTCGTAATAAATTTTACCACTGCACATTACCACGCGTTTTACTTTGCTTACTTCTGCGCTGCTATCATCTATTAATTCCTGGAATTTTTGTGTGGTAAAGTCTTCTATTTTACTCACACATGCCGGATGTCTCAACAAGCTTTTTGGGGTCATTACTACCAGTGGTAATCTATGGTCGCTGCGCTTTAATTGGCGGCGCAGGGCATGGAAATAGTTGGCTGGCGTAGTAATGTTACAAACTTGCATATTCCAGTTGGCACATAATTGCAAAAATCTTTCTAACCTGGCAGAAGAGTGCTCTGGTCCTTGACCTTCATATCCGTGTGGTAGTAATAAGGTTAGTCCGCTAAATGTTTTCCATTTGGTGGCTGCACTGGCGATGTATTGGTCTATTACAATTTGGGCTCCATTGGCAAAATCGCCAAATTGCGCTTCCCAAATGGTAAGGTCGTTGGGTGTTACCATGCTATAACCATATTCAAACCCAAGCACTGCATACTCACTTAACAATGAGTTGTAAAAATGCACTTTGGCTTTTTTGTTCGAACCCAAACTATCAAAGGTGTTATAGGCTTTGTCTGAATCTTCTTCTCTAATAATGGCGTGGCGGTGACTAAATGTTCCGCGTTCGCAATCTTGGCCGGTCATTCGAACATTATGACCCTCGTTGCTCAAAGTAGCATAGGCTAATAATTCGCCCATAGCCCAGTCCAAATTGTTATTTACAAGCATCGATTTGCGGTCGTTCATAAGCTTGGTAATTTTGCTAAAAGCCTTAAAATTGGCTGGCAAAGAGGTTAATTGTTCTGCAAGCGTAGTAAGTAATTCTTTGCTCACTGCTGTTTCAGGAGATTGGGCAAAATCTGCTTCTGTGGCGGGTCTAAACCCTTCCCAAATATCTTTCACAAAGTTTTTTACCTTGGCAGGCTTGGCTGTTTTAGCTTTCTCCAATTTTTCTTGAAGCAAACTTCTAAAACCCTTTTCCATTTCTTTGGCAAGTTCAGCTTCTACGCTGCCTGTGGCCAATAGTTTTTGGTTGTAAATTTCTCTTGGGTTTTGGTGTGAACCAATGGCTTTGTATAAAACAGGTTGTGTAAAACGTGGCTCATCGCCTTCGTTGTGACCATATTTTCTGTAACCTAATAAATCAATAAATACATCGCTGTTAAATTCTTGGCGGTACTCCATGGCCAACTTAATGGTATATACCACTGCCTCCACATCGTCGGCGTTTACATGAAACACCGGACTTAAAGTTGTTTTAGCTACATCGGTGCAATAGGTCGACGTTCTGGCATCGGTATAATTGGTGGTAAAACCAATTTGATTATTGGCTACAATATGTATGCAACCACCCACCGAGTATGCAGGTAAACCTGCCATTTGCAACACTTCATACACAATTCCTTGTCCGGCCACAGAAGCATCTCCATGAATTAAAATAGGAGCTACTTTATCAATATCATGTTGGTGCGAGTACTCTAATTTGGCGCGGGTAATTCCTTTAACAACTGGGTTTACCGTTTCTAAATGAGAAGGGTTAGGACTTAAACTTAAGCGCACTTTTTTGCCGCTATTGGTATTAATTGCGCTGGCGTAGCCCATGTGATATTTTACATCGCCTTCAAAAATACCCTCATCTTCGGCAGATTTGCCTTCAAATTCTTTAAAAATTTCGTCGTAAGTTTTATTTAAAATATTGGCAAGCACATTTAACCTTCCGCGGTGTGCCATCCCCAAAACAAACTCTTCAACACCCAAATCTGCCCCATATTGAATCACAAATTCGAGGGCCGGAATTAAGGTTTCTAATCCCTCTAGGCTAAAGCGTTTCTGACCAACAAATTTGGTATGTAAGAAATTTTCGAATACCGTAGCTTGGTTCAGCTTACTTAAAATATGGCGTTTTTCGTCTATACTTAATTGAGGCGTATTTTTAGCCCCTTCCATTTTCTTTTTAAGCCAAGTTAATTTTTGCGGTTCGCGCACAAACATAAATTCGGCCCCAATGCTTTGGCAATAGGTTTGTTCAAGGTGGCTAATAATATCCTTTAATTTGGCTGAACCTAAACCCAATTCAGCGCCTGCCGTGAAAGTTTTTTCTAAATCTGCCGCTTGTAAGCCAAAATTTTCGATGGCCAAAGTAGGAGAATATTGCCTGCGTTCGCGTACGGGGTTGGTTTTGGTAAAAAGGTGGCCACGCATGCGGTACCCCTGAATGAGGTTCAATACATTTATTTCTTTTATTGCATCTTCAGAAATAGCTGTGGCTTTGCCGTTTGCAAAACGCTGATTATATCCAAAGTCAAAACCTTCAAAAAATTTCTGCCAACCATAATCAACAGATTCTGGATTTTGCAGGTATTGCTGATGCAGGTTGTCTATGGCCGACACGTCGGCATTGGAAATATATGAAAACTTATCCATAAGGTGGCACTAAAATTTGCCGCAAATATAGCAATATCCCCCAATGTTCATGTAAAAATTAAAGTAAAAAAGGATTTGATTATTACGGCTTAATTTTTACAATTTTATTATCCTTTAGAATCACAATTTCAGTGTTTTTTTGTCGCTTAAATTCAATAAGTTTTTCATATACTTTTTCAAGTCCTACTAAAATCTTTTCTTTAAGTTCTTGTTGTTTTTTAACTGTTGTCATGTGCTGCCATTATGTATACGATTCTTTTCAAGAATTAGGCAAATTTACAGATTTAATTTCAACTCTAACTTTTATATGAGATTTTCATTTATTTCTCATCTTATCAGCGAAATTGTTCCGTGTAGTTGCACGTTTTGGTGGCAAGTACTTTTGCCAGATAATACATAGAAATAAGTTCCTTCTGAAGCTTTTTGTCCGTTTGGTGCGTAGCCATCCCAGCAGGCTTTGGGGTTGTTGCTT
>JAUYMZ010000289.1 GCA_030699355.1 Bacteroidota bacterium
TATAATAGGATAGGGTGAAGCCCTATCCTACAAAAAGGCCACGACACATTAGCCCTGAAGGGGCGCAATCTATCAGCATCGTGTGATAAACTAATCCCAAACATACTTCTCATCATATTCAACTTTATACTTTTTTAGAAAGGCACGATATTCTTCTTGAAAGCTTTTCTTGCTATGATGTTCGTGCTGATTAGTAATGTATGCAATTACCACATCTACTTCTGCAGGATTGACAGAAAATGCGCCGTAACCATCCTGCCAGTAAAAATTTTCGTAGCCAGTTCCTTTTGACTTAATCCATTTAGATGAATGTGATTTTAGTTCTTCAAGTAACTTCATTAATGCTACCTTTTTAGATAGCATACAAAGGATATGAATATGGTCTGTATAACCGCCAACTTTAATTACTTGACAGTCGAGCTTGTTGCAAATGGCACCGAGGTAGGAATGTAGTTCTGCTTCCACGGGTGGTTGTATCAGCGGCTCTCGATGCTTGGTGCTGAATACGATATGCATATAATTTTTAATGAGTGACTGTCCCATAGTATTTATATTACGCCCTTTCTGGACTTTTTATCGATGGGCTATACCCATCGTTAGCATATATCTCCCCTTCGGGGCTGCGCAATTCTCCCGCAAATGCCTTTTGCAAAATACTCTTTTTCAATTCTTCCAAATCAGAAATTTTCTTTTGATACATTGCTTCCAACTTTTGTGTTTCGGCTCGCAGGGCATCCAATTTTTGAACTACAGAAATTTGTTCCTTTAAATTTGATAAGTTATAGATTTTAAATGCTCTAATGTCTTTCATATTAATGTGCTGAACTGTTGCACCTGTTGAATGTGAAAGCAGAATTTCTTGAACTTCTTTTGAGAGAATTAAGTAAGCCAAATACTTTGATATTAGTCTGTCTTTTTGAGGTCTTAAAAGAACTGTTCTTTGACCTAAGCAAACTTCTATGTTTTCTGGAATGACTGCTATATTGCCTGCTGGAGCTTCTCGTGCTAAAATCAAATCACCTGCTTTGGGAATTGCTCTTCTTGTCCATTGAAGATAAGTTTCATATGAAACACGATTAACGTTTTCTAAAATCAATTCACCCTTTCCAATATTTGGTGTTCGAATTGAAGGATAACCTGTTTCTTGTGTTGGGGCTGTCTTATGTTCACAATCCACTATTAATTCACATAAATTATCTAAGGAATCGAATTTTTTACCGTGAACTTTATTGGTAAAAACTGACTGTAAATAACTCTCAAAAAGCTCTTTGGAGTTTTTAAGGTTTTGTTCGGCATTTGCTTTTGCCTTGTCTATGGCGGCAAAGCACTCGTCTATAATGGTAACAATTCGTTGTTGTTGGGGGAGTGTTGGAAGGGGGATTTCAATTTCTTTAACATCAGAATTTTTGATTCCTCCCATAATTCCATCGCCTGCAAGCGAATTCTTTATGTTTTGAAATAAATGCGAAATCAGATAGTGGTATAAATATTTGCTATTCAAATTTTTTTTAGGTCTTAAAAAACAAAACCCTGTTGAAAATATTGAACCGCTAAAAAAATCATCTATAAGTATTACTTTATTGGTAAGTTTCATTTTAGCAAAACCAACATCATTCAATTTTGGATAACAATTTGCTCTACTTGGTCTATTTGCAAAAGTAATTTCTTCAGCAATGGGACTTCTAACATTATCAATTGCACCTGTTGAATAATATTTTTTAACTCCAATAAATTCTTTTGGTGAATCACTTACAATATCACAAACTGACGAAAGTTTTTTTATTTCTAATTTTCCTTTCATATCAATTCCAAAATTGAGTTTAATATTCCCGCACTTTCTTCATCCAATGCTTTCATCTCTTCTAATATGGCTTGTGGTTGGCGTAGGGCAGCTTCTTCTTTTTTGTTCGGGTTTTTTACGCTTAAATCAAATGTGTTTTGGTCAATGCCTGCCTTGCCGTCAGGCAGGTCTTTTACATTTACTGTCCAAGAGTTTTCGCTATCCTCCTTCGATGCGCTTCGGAGGACAAAGTCGGCAAGATCGTTTTCATTAAGTGGGTTGGTCTTGCCCAAATTGCGGCCTGGGTTCAGCTGGTAAAACCAAACCTTTTGCGTGGGTTTGCCTTTTTCAAAAAACAGCACTACGGTTTTTACTCCTGCACCGGTAAAGGTTCCGCCCGGCAAATCCAAGACGGTATGCAGGTTGCAGTTTTCTAATAAGGTTTTGCGAATGGCTACGGTGGCATTGTCGGTATTGCTCAAAAAAGTGTTTTTAATAACTACACCTGCCTTGCCTCCTGCTTTCATTATTTTAATAAAGTGCTGTAAAAAAAGCGAAGCAGTTTCGCCTGTTTTAATGGGAAAATTTTGTTGCACTTCGACTCTTTCCTTTCCACCAAATGGCGGATTGGCAAGCACGACATCGTAGCGGTCTTTTTCCTGTATGTCGGCAAGGTTTTCGGCAAGTGTGTTAGTATGTATAATATTTGGAGCTTCCACACCGTGCAAAATCATATTCATAATGCCAATGATATAGGCCAATGATTTTTTCTCTTTGCCGTAAAAGGTGCGTTTTTGTAGTATTTCCCATTCTTTGGTAGAAAGAGACGCACGACCTTTCGTATTTACAAGATAGTCGAACGCTTCGCATAAGAAGCCCGCAGAACCCACTGCACCGTCATAAATTTTATCGCCAATTTTTGGGGCAACAACTTTTACAATGGTTGTAATAAGCGGACGAGGTGTGTAGTATTCACCTCCGTTTCGCCCTGCGTTGCCCATATTTTTTATTTTGTCTTCATACAGATGGCTCATTTCGTGCTTCTCTGCATGGGTTCTAAAACGCAATTCATCAATTCGGTTAATTACTTCACGCAAATTATAGCCACTTTGTATGCGGTTTTTCAATTCGCTAAAAATCTCCCCTATCTTGTATTCAATGGTGTCGGCACTTTCGGCACTTTGCTTAAACTTTTTGAGGTAAGGGAACAGTTTTCCGTTTACAAAGTCCAAAAGGTCATCACCTGTTAGTGCGCTATGGTGGTCGAGTTTCCCATCTTTGCCTTTAGGTGTTGCCCAAATTGACCATTGATATTCTTTATCAATGATGGGTGCGTAAGTCTTGCCCGTGAGTTCAGCTGCTGTGGCACGGTCTTTTTCCAAATCGTCCAAATATTTGAGGAACAAAATCCAAGAGGTTTGCTCCACATAATCCAATTCACTACCGCAACCTGCGTCTTTGTGAAGTATGTCGTCTATATTTTTAAAAGTTTGCTCGAACATTGTGTATCGCTGTTTTTATCAATTTGTAAAGATATTATTTTTTTTATGTGTAGTTAACATATAGCTCTATTGGTTTTATTCTTCGATTGCAAAATATATTGATTTCCCAGGACACACAAATGGAGAATTGCATGTGTTTTTAAGCTAGTGTTTTCCTTAAAGGGCATAATATCTATTACATTTAGAGGTGGCTAATATCGGGAAAAATTTTGGGGGAAATTGGAGGAAATGAGAGGTGTTACAAAAGTTATCCCGCTTGAGGCGGAAGAGTCTTTCAACCGGAGTTTTATGACTTGGCTTGCAGCCGCCACGAAACTCTGGCTGTAGGCTGTAGCATTTCTTTTACTGTCTCACGTTTGATGCTGATGTTTTACGTCCTGCATCTATAAGAATTATGTCAGGTCTATTTTCAATTTTCAACTCTTTAAATATTTTGTTTATTTTCCTAAATTCAGAATTATCAAAATACAATATTACCTTGATAGAGTTATTGGTATTATTGGCTTGTTCGTAAATCTCAACTTGTTTGGCAATATTTTGCTTAAGTTTTGAGTTTGAAGCAAGTTTAAATTCAATAAGTGTTTTATCTTTAGATCCTTTTGATACTGCGTAATCAACAGGTCCACGACCGTTATTTACTTCTCTATTAATGTCAAAGTCAGAGGCAAACCAAGTCAATCGGTAGATGATTTGTAGGTCTTCTTCTCTTTTTATTGGTTTACCGTCAATGTAGAAAAGCCTGTATCCATCATTAGTTTCAATGACTTGCTTTAAAAATACTATTCGTTGTAATGCTTCGTCAAATGAACTTTGTGGATTGATTTCGTAGAATTGAGTTTGTTTAAGTAAGGTTTCAACAAAGAAGCTGATTTGATGAATAAATACCGTTTCAACTTCCTGTACTTTCTGTTTTGAAATGTTTTTTGCACCTTCCTTATTTTCTTCCTTTTGTTTAATATACCACTTTATTATTTCAGGAAATTGTCTAATAGTCGATTGAATAGATTGTGTAATTTCCTTTTGTGTGTTCTTTTTGTTTTTTGGTGGCTTTGGAAGTCTTTTTTGAAAATAGTTAAAGATTTCGTTGCGTAATTGGTCATTTTGAATGCCATTACAAATTCTCGTAAAGTCGCCTCTTAATTCATTACTACTTATCCAATTGTCGTCTTTTGTTAGAATATCTCTTGGTGTAAGAATAACAAAGTCGTTGAAAATATATGGTAGAGTAAATTCTTTAGGCATCCATCGTTCAAGTTCATAGTCAAAATAAACTTTGTCAACTTTAACTACTTTTAATTGAGCAGGGTCTATGAATTTTTTACCAAATATCTCGGTATAAGACAGCAAGTAATGTTTTATTAAATTTGTTGTAAAGTCACTAATGTTGTCTTTACCAACCCCAATTTCAAAAAGTCCTGCTTTTTCAAGGTGTGAACTTTGAGTTACTTTTTCTTTTCTCAAATCGTCAAAGACAATGTGCATTGAAGATGACATTGCTCTACCAAATTTTTTTCCAAGTCCACTTCCCCTGTTACCAAATTTGCTATAACCAAACCAATTTTGTTTTACTTCTGAAAAAATATACCAACTCTTAATTTGCGATATGTCATTAATCCCTTCTGCTGATTTTGATTTTAAAAATGTTAAATAGTCAAGAATTTCATTGTGTAAGTTTTGGTATTCAGGCTTCTTGCTTCCAAATAGTAGAAAAGGGTCAATGAAAAGCGGTAGGTCGTTTATTAATGACACATTAAACGCTCCATATTGTTCAAGGGACTCTGGTGAGATGTCGAAAAAGTCCGAAAAGTATATTTTCATTTTGTTATTTTTTCCTTGCTACATTGTTGTATTGCACTAAAGTTTGATTGAAAAACTGAACTTCAATTAACCACTTAACCGCCAATTTCTTGCAGGTGCTGTTAGCGGTTCGTTCTTTTTCTTGGTATATGGTCATCAGTCTAATTTAAGCATTCAGTAAAAAACTTCTTATATTTTTTCAAACGGGTTATTACCGCTGATTTGTCAATGATTGAATTGCCATCACCAATCCAAATATCTCTGTCAATAACTGCTACAGTCATATATTTACCGTTGCCAAATCTGTCCGGTCGTCTAATTTCACTTATATTTAATTCCCGTGCTTTATTTAGAATAAATTCATGCCTTTCATTTCTTAAATCTGCTCTATCCGTTTTATTTTCATCAAAGTCAACTTCTTCCGGGTCAGTACAAATTTTAAAACAAAGCTTCCCTTGTTCAATTTGTAAAAATACAGCATAATTCTCATAATACTCCCATTTAGTTAGACCTGCGTTCCAAAAACCTCCTGCTGGATTATTTACTTTACTCCAATTCAATAATCCAATCTCTTTTTCCAATAATTGATAAAAACCAATCCAACACGGGTCGTTCCAGTTATTGATTTTCGTTGTCTCAAAAGCATTATAAGTCGCATCAAGGTTTAATAAACGGTGAGTAAAATCGATGAAAATGTTATTGCTAATATTTTCATACTTGTTTAACAGTTTAATAAAATCTTGTCGGTTGAATGTAGAAAATCCATTTGAACGAATTGAATTTAATATTCCCTCCGGTTCACTTCCTGTTTTAATGTAAACACAAACAAGTTTAAAGTTCTTTTCAACACAATAATCCTCGCCAGTTTTTTTATAGGTTGTCAGTTGGTTGGAATGTTCAGTTGTGAAAGTTTTATCTTCAATAATGATTAAATAATTATTTTCAGGAGTGTAAACCTCTGCCCAAACATCAATATTCTCCCATTGCCTGCCTGCTTTAACTTTTAAAATGGTTGAAATGGTTTCCTGATGCTGTGATGTAATAAGATTTCTAATAAATTCTTGTCCACAAAAATGAAGAAGTTCATCAAATTGCTTGTTGTCAGTGTCTGCCCATTGTAGAAGCCAAGCAATAAAAGCGTCTTGGTGCAATTCTTTGGTTGCAATGTCAAAAATGTTTGGTTTCATACTAAATTTTTATTTGTTGTGATATCGTTTTTAAAAATGACCACCAACGTCAGACAGTCTAAAAACTATTCAAAGCTACTATTTTATTTGAACACCTATTGGAGAAAATTTCTAAAATTCAATTCTCAGGGCGTTCATTTTTAGTTTTTAGACAGTCTGACGTTTTGCAGCTACAAGTTGGCGATTTCGAAGCACTAACCTGTCTGCCACCACTGAACTTGATACGAAGCACAAAGCTTCATTTAACCCCTGAACCGCCAATTTCTTGCAGGTGCTGTTGAACTAAACCACGCTCAGGCGTGGGGCTTTTCAAATATAGTAATTTTGTTGAATAGTGCTACTTTTCTGAATGAATAAAATAAGCACATTACCATCCATCAATGAAATTACATTGTTGGGAAAAGCCTGTAGGGAGATACAAGGCTTTGAAGAACTTTATCGTCGCTTTGAGCGCCGTATGCAGGTTCAGAAACGA
>JAUYMZ010000291.1 GCA_030699355.1 Bacteroidota bacterium
TCGTTTCTGAACCTGCATACGGCGCTCAAAGCGACGATAAAGTTCTTCAAAGCCTTGTATCTCCCTACAGGCTTTTCCCAACAATGTAATTTCATTGATGGATGGTAATGTGCTTATTTTATTCATTCAGAAAAGTAGCACAATTCAACAAAATTACTATATTTGAAAAGCCCCACGCCTGAGCGTGGTTTAGTTCAACAGCACCTAACCTCAAATGGCCCGTCGTGGTTCGCTGGGAAAATTTTCCTATATTTGATATGCAGTTTTCACGAAGATTGTTCAAATACGGGCCATCTGCGGTTAGCTGCGAATCGTTATGGGATAGTTTATTAAGACAGACTGAACATTAAAAACAACTCATTTTGTAAAATTTTCGTCATGACACCTTAAAGTGAAAACTTTTTTTGAAATCGTGGTTTTAGTTTGAATACTAAACAATACTAACATTATGAAAAAAATCAAACAACTGCTGACAGTTTCATCAATCACATTAATTCATTTTTCAGTATCAGCACAACAATGGTCTGGAAACAACAACACTACTGATATTATTAGTAGAACTGGCAAAGTTGGCCTTGGGACTACCAATCCAGTGGGAAGACTTGAGGTTTTTGACGATGTAATTACCCAAGTCGAATTGGGGTCTGTTGGTCCTTTCACCTTGGGAAGTAGATGGAATTCAATTGGTGACAGAGTTAATAATCCACCGACTGGTGCGAGATTTACTGGATTTAGGACACAGTGGGATTTTAATGCAGTAAATTTAGGTCTTAGAGAAAGAGTTACAGGTGGGATTAGAGATGCTGTTATTTCTTGGCAAGATGGTTCAAGTGAACAAAACAATCCAAACAGATTAATATTCGCTTTTCGTAATAACCAAATACCAACATCAGGCAATCCAAATTTAGGCTTTTTTGAATACATGACATTACTAAACAATGGCAAATTAGGGCTTGGTACATCTAACCCTTTCCTTAAATTCACATTATCAAGTAGCGAACAAAATGATGGTATAAATATTATTCAAACTGGAAATACAGGAGCTCAGATATACATGCAAAATATACCAAGTGGTAGAAGTTGGGGGATTTACACAGCAGGTTCTCTAAACTTCAATCTTGGTGGTGCTGGCAACTTAGCTTTTTTCAATATAGCCACTGGTTCAACTGCAATGGTTGTAAACACCAATAACAATTTCGTAGGCATTAACACTGTTTCTCCATCAGAAAGATTATCCGTGAATGGAAATGTTACATGTACTGGGGTTTATTTGGGTTCTGACCAACGTTTTAAAACTGATATTAAATCACTTGACAATGGAATTGATTTAATTAAAAAAATCGGTATTTATACCTACAATTATAAACAGGATATATTTAAATCTGAGCAAAAAGACAGTTTAGGCAATAGAGAGCGCTACGAATTCCCAACAAGCAAACAATATGGAGTAATCGCACAAGAACTTAATGAAGTTTTACCAGAAGCAGTAAAGGTTGATAATGCAGGATATTACAGTGTAAACTACATGACACTTATTCCAGTTTTGGTTCAATCTATAAAAGACCAACAAAAAGACATAGAAAATTTAAGAAGTCAAATAGCCGTATCAAACGCTCAATCAAAACTCAATCAAAATGTTAATTCATTAATTGCAGGTGCAATAGTTAGCGTATCTCCTAACCCTACATCCAATAATATAAATGTTACATACGAAATCAAACAAAGTATCAACTCTTGTAATATTATTATGTTTGATTTGAACGGTAATACATTCTCTAATAGTACTTGCAATGCGGCATTAGGCTCAAACACAGCTAACATTAATGTAAGTAGTTTAGCAAGTGGTAACTATTATGTTGGTCTAGTCATTAATGGTCAAATAGTAGATTCTAAAATTATTAATAAACTATAATTATGAAAACACAAATATTTTTTTTAATAGTTTTACTTTTTGCAATCAACACTGTTAAGTCGCAAACAGCCAGTTTTACTTACAAAATAGAAAATAAAAAAGTAACAACATTTAATACATCTACATTTACTAAAACGAACACAGATAGTTTTGCAGCAATATGGTATTTTGAGGGAGAAGGAAACCTTCTTTTTGAAAATTTTGATAGTGCCTCATACGATTTTTTTACAGGAGGTAATTATCGTGTAATTCTAACTTTGAATCATTTTATCAAAGACCCTATTAATCCAAAAGATTGGATACGTAAACAAGATACTATTCAAAGTATTTCAAGTATACCAGTATCTGCTAATAACATTTTTAATGTATCGGGCATTATTAAATGGAGAGGAGCTAATATTAATAAAGGTAATGTTCATTTATTGAAAAGAAATGGTAGCAATTACATTTCTGTTAGATTTTCACCAATTAACGGAGCTGGTAATTATTCATTTACTAATTTAACTAATGATACCTTTATAATTTGGGTGCAACCAATTATTTGTGATACTTGTGAGTTAAATTCAAGTAATGTAATTCCAACTTACTATGGCAATTCACACATTATAGATAGTGCATTTAAAATAATTACAACCTCGAATTTGACAAATGTGAACATTGACTTGAAGGAACCATCTGAACTAAATGGCTCGTTAAGACTAACAGGAAAGGTATCGAATGGAAGTAATTTTGCAGGCAACACTTCTTTACTTTTATATAATACAGACATGTCAAAAGTATTTAGGTATTCTGTATCAAATAATTTTAACGGAGATTACACATTAGAGAAAATTGAAGCAGGAAATTATTTATTACAACCAATTATAAACGGAGTTCCGTATTTACCCTTAAACGTTGCTATTTCGTCTGACAACAGTATTTTAGACATTAATTTATCAACATTGACAACTATCGTTAAAGAACAACAATTTAACCGCTCGGGTTTGTTCTCAATTTATCCTAACCCATTTACTGACAATATAAATATTAACCATAATAACCGAGGTAAATTAAAATCGGTAACTGTATTAAATTTACAAGGACAGTTGGTGTTTAAATCTGAAGATTTAGAATTAAATTTTATAGAACTTTCAGAACTAAATAGTGGTTTATATTTTATAACAATAACTGACACAGACGGGGTATCAAACACAATACGAATACTCAAGAAATAAAATCATAAGCATAGTTCGATAGCAAAGGGTTTTCACAAATTTGTGGAAACCCTTTGAATTTTTATTCTGAACTTAATATTCCAAAGACAAATGCGCAGGGAAATAAACCATCCCATAACAGCAATCTTGCGTAATTGCCGTTAACACTGTATGTTTAAGCATTGGTTTCCGCATTTTTATTTATCTTGGCTGACAGTTTTTCGTCACGCAATCGGCAACTAACGCAAGGTTGCAAAACGTGTGTGTCTTGAATCAATGATATAGCCAAGTCATTGAATGCTATTCAAAAGATGGAAGACAAAAGAGGGAAGGATAAATAAAGTAGTGGAGCTCACGCGAAGTGAGTGGCCATGCTACCTGAGCGAATTTGAGAGGCCTTCCAAAGACGACTGTCAAGAGTAGTCTTTAAACCAACTAATGCTGCATAAGGCGGAAACTCCTTTTGTGGTGAACGATTAGGCAAAAACGGGAACAAGTATTCCT
>JAUYMZ010000306.1 GCA_030699355.1 Bacteroidota bacterium
ATAGGGCTTTAAAATTTCCTTTTCCAAAAGATTTTGCTCCTTTGCGTTGGATTATTTCATAAAACATAGTAGGTCTATCTTCTACGGGTTTGGTAAACAATTGTAATAAATAACCTTCATCATCGCGGTCTACCAAAATGCCCAATTCTTTTAAAGGCTCAATGTCTTCTTCTATTGGTCCAACACGGTCTAATAAATCATCGTAATAGCTGTTTGGAACCTTTAAAAACTCAACGCCTCTCGCCATTAATTGCTTAACCGTGGATACGATATCTAAAGTAGCAATGGCAATGTGTTGGGTTCCTTCGCCTTCGTAAAACTCAAGATATTCTTCTACCTGAGATTTCTTTTTGCCTTCGGCAGGTTCATTAATTGGAAACTTAACATAGCCATTTCCATTGCTCATAACTTTACTCATAAGGGCCGAGTATTCAGTAGAAATATCCTTGTCGTCAAAAGATAAAATGTTCTTAAAGCCCATTACATCCTCATAAAACTTTACCCACGGGTTCATTTGGTTCCAGCCAACATTGCCCACACAATGGTCTACATAAAGCAAGCCTGTAGGCTCAGGATTATAAGTGCTTTCCCATTTTTTAAAGCCGGGCATAAATACGCCATTATAGTTTTTACGCTCAATAAAAACATGCACTACCTCGCCGTAAGTATGAATGCCGCTCATGCGCACTTCACCGTTTTCGTCGTTTAGGGTTTTTGGCTCTAAATAAGGTTTACCGCCTCTTTTAGTGGTTTCTTCAAAAGCACTGTAAGCATCATCTACCATCAAGGCCAAGGTTTTAACCCCATCGCCATGTTTTTTATGGTGCTCAGCAATAGAAGAGTCAGAATGCAAAGGCGTGGTTAACATTAAACGCATTTTGTTCTGAACCAACACATAGCTCACTCTATCTCTTACTCCAGTTTCTGGTCCGGCGTAAGCCAAACTTTGAAAGCCAAAAGCTGTTTTGTAAAAATGCGCGGCCTGCTTGGCGTTACCCACATATAGTTCTACGTAATCTGTTCCATGTAATGGAAGGAAATCGTTGTTCATATTATTATAATAAATTTGGTTCAAATATAAATCAGAAAAAATAATCTATGTAGTTTATTCCACCCAAGATTTATAATAGTGCGGGTCTTCGCAATTTAGGGCGGCTTGGGTTATTTCCAATGGGTAAAATGGGTCAATCATTACCGCTAATTCTTTGGTTTCTTTCTTGCCAATAGATTTCTCAACGGTTCCAGGGTGTGGTCCGTGTGGAATGCCTTTTGGATGCAAACTAATCATGCCACGCTCTACATGTTTTCTGCTCATAAAATCGCCATCTACATAATACAAAACTTCGTCGCTATCCACATTGCTGTGGTTGTAGGGTGCAGGAATAGAATCTGGATGGTAATCGTACAAGCGCGGTACAAACGAACAAATTACGAAATTATGTCCTTCAAAAGTTTGGTGAATGGGCGGTGGCATGTGAACTCTACCTGTTATAGGTTCATAATTATGTATGCTGAACCCATACGGATACTGGTAACCGTCCCAACCAATGGCATCAAAAGGGTGACTAGCATAGTGGTATGGGTAAATTAAATCTTGTTTTTTAATCATTACCTTAAAATCGCCCAATTGGTCTATGGTTTTAAGGTTTTGTGGTAATTTAATATCGCGTTCGCAATAAGGCGAATGCTCCAAAAATTGTCCAAACTGATTGAGGTAACGCTTAGGTGGTTTTATAGGAGAGAAGCTTTCTGTAATAAACAAGCGATTGTTTTCTGAAGCAAACGAAAGCTGGTAAATAACACCTCTTGGAATCACTAAATAATCGCCATATTCAAAAGGAATATCACCGTATAAAGTATGCAAGGTGCCGCTACCATCGTGAATAAAAATCACCTCATCGGCATCTGCATTTTTATAGAAATAATCTGTCATGCTTTTTTTAGGTGCCGCTACAGAAATATACAAGTCGCGGTTAAAAAGCATCACCACACGCGAATCTAAAAAATCATCTTTTGGTTCAGCCTTAAACGTTAAAAAGCTTCTATTTTGCATGTTTTTTGGCAGCGCTGCCACCGGTGAAACATCTATTGGTTTTTCAATTTCTTTAACCAATGTAGGTGGGTGGGCATGGTAAACCAAAGAATACAAACTGCTAAAACCTTCGGTAGATATAAGCTCTTCTGCATACAAGCTTCCATCTGGTTTTCTAAATTGTGTATGTCTTTTTGGGGGAATTTGCCCCATTCTGTGGTAAAATGGCATGTTGAATTATGAATTTTGAATGTTGAATTATGAATTTGCTTACACACAACTTACGCAAAGATTTGTTTGACTACTATTCAAATGCTTTCTTTGCGTAATATTGGAAGTTCCAAAAATAAAAAAATGCTAGCAAATCTTTTTTTAAAAATACTGACTTTTGTCATTCTTTTTTCACTCCTTTTGTCTTGTTCTGAACCTAAAGTTGGTTCAGACCGAAGCATAGTTACCGATAGTTTATCGAATGTGGCTGCGGTAAAGGATATTAGTAAAGCGATAGAAGATAATCCTGAAGACCCCGAATTATACTACCAAAGGGCACAAATTTATGTAAACGAAAAATATCTCAATAGGGCAGAGGATGATTACCGCGAAGCGGCACGTTTAGATAGCACCAACCCGCTGTATGCCTATAGTTTGGCTCGAAATTTATATGCGATGAACCTTACCAAAGAATCTGCCATTTGGTATGAAAAGGCCGTTCAATTAAAACCAGATTATGGAGAGGCCATAGTGAAATTAGCAGATTTGTATTTCTTGGTTAAAGAACATCAAAAATCTATTAACCTACTTAATGAATTTAGAAAAGCTAATCCCGGAGAGGCCTATATTTACCATATGCTGGGCTTAAATTACAAAGAAATGGGCGATACCGGCAGGGCTATTTACCATTTTCAAACAGCCATAGAAAACGACCCCAAAGACTATGAATCTACTTTGTACATCGCTAATTTGTATGCAGGTAAAAAGAAGTCGATTGCTTTTGAATATTTTAACGCCGCCCTCAAAATTAAACCAAAAGGGGTAGACGCGTTTTTTGGTCGTGCTGTTTTTAATCAGCAAATCAAAAACTATAAATCTGCTTTATCAGATTATAGGAAAGTAATCGACCTAGATCCTGAGAATTACTTAGCCTATTACAATGTTGGCTACATCAATTACGAAAACGGTTTTATGGATGAGGCGCTCAGAAACTGGAACAGGTGCACCCAAATGAATCCTAGTTATGCCAATGCATATTATATGAAAGGACTAGTGTACGAAGAGCAAAAAAACAAACAAGAAGCCCGCATTCAATACCAAGTGGCCATTGATTTAAATCCTGAAAATAATTTGTTTAAAGCGGGCTTAAATAGGGTAAAATAATGTGGATTTAATGGGCATTTCCATTGAGGCCTTTTACCAATTGCAAAACATGGTTTAGCTGTTCGTCTCTGCTTAGGTAAGAATTGTCTATCTCAATGGCGTCTACTGCTTTTAAAAGCGGACTATCAGCGCGGGTGGTATCCATTAAATCACGTTTTTGCAAGTTGGCTAAAACCTCTTCAAAAGTAGTAGTTTGTGCTTTTTCTTGCAATTCATCTAACCGGCGTTGAGCACGTATATTTGGTTCAGCCGTAATAAAAAGTTTGAGCTCTGCCTGCGGAAAAACTACTGTACCAATATCTCTGCCATCCATAACTATGCTTTTAAATAGGCCAAAAGCTTGCTGTTGTTTTACCAAAAATTTTCTTACCTCACTTTGTGCACTTACCACACTTACTCCGCTAGCTACTCTTGGGTTGATCCTAATTTCATTTTCTACGTTTTCGCCGTTGAGGATGGTAAATTGTTCTTGCGTTGTTTCATCGAGTCCAAAGCTTATTTGAATATTTGGTAAAGCTTGGGCTACCATTTCTGGGTGGTGAATATCAATTTGATTTTTGAGTAAATACAAAGTAAGCGCGCGGTACATAGCCCCGGTGTCTACATATTTATAGTTTAATACTTTGGCCAATTGTTTGGCTAAAGTGCTTTTTCCACAAGAGGAATATCCGTCTATAGCAATGATAATGGGAGCTGACATAGTTTAATTGGTTGCGCGTTTAAAATCTTGAATTCTGGTAACTACACTAAAAGAGTTGGTATTTCGGCCTGGAATAAATCCGCCATAGCCATAAGCAAAATGAAAGCGGTTTAATTTTAAGCCGATGCCCCAAGAAAAACCATTCATTCCGCGAATATTGTTTAAGCTTAATTCTCTATTTCGAAGCGCATTGTAACCAAAACGAACTTGTATAGATTTCCCTAAAAGCAATTCCGTATTAATGATTACATGGCTCATGGCCTTTTGTAAGAAATTAAAATCTTCTTCAATAGGCAAACCCGTTTCTAAACTTGTAAATTGACGGTTGCTAATTTGATATAAAAGCTTTCCGGGGCTTTGTAAATTGTGGGCAATAATGCCAATTCTAAAAGGGTTGTGGGCAAACTTTTTGGAGAAACCCAATTGCACATTATAGGGAATATTTTCGTAATTGTTTTGGGTGTAGGTGCTTATTTGTGTGCCAATATTTCCTATCACTGCCGTTACCAACATTAATTCATCTTCGCTGCGCCAGTTAGCGGCAATATCTGCTGCCACGCCAAAAGAATTATATGCCTCTAAATTAGAATTGATAAACTTCAAGGTAGCACCATATGAAAATTGTTGATAGGTTCTTGCAGCCGAAACATGGTAATTATATTCGCCCGCATTAAAGGTTCCTAAGACTTGACCATCGGGAGAAGTTTTTATAAAATTACCATAATTCATGTATTGAATTCCCGCAGCAAAAGTAGTTTTTAGGGTGTCGGAATGAAACGCAAAATTAAGTTCACCGGCCTTTATATCACTAAAATAATTGATGTAATTGGCCCCAATTTGCTGGTGATTTTTTTTGTTGAGCAAAGAAGGATTTATGCTCACCAAATTTATATCGGCATCTGGAGTTGATATGGCATTTCCACCAAGGGCATTGATTCTGGCATTGGTTGGTACCTGCAAAAATTGGTAAGTACCCATACCCCCAATTTGGGCTGAACCAAACTTGAAAGCAAACAAATATGCCACAAACAGAAATTTCTTCATACGTTTTCAAAAATATGGAATTAAACGAAATTTCAAGGTGCAAAATTGCCTTATTTTATTTAGGTTCGGGACAATTTGACAGCATTTTTTGAGTGGAACGTATTTTGAGTTGCAGAGTTTAAAATTTAATATCATTATGGCAACAAAAGGAAATATAAGTGTACACACCGAAAACATTTTCCCAATCATTAAGAAGTTTTTGTATTCAGACCACGAAATCTTTTTAAGAGAATTGGTTAGTAACGCAGTAGATGCCACTCAAAAGCTAAAAACTTTGTCGGGTAGTGGCGAGGCAAAAGGCGAATTGGGCGATTTAAAAATTGAAGTGAAGTTGAATAAAGATGCCAAAACCTTACACATCATAGATAAAGGTATTGGTATGACAGAAGAAGAAGTGGGT
>JAUYMZ010000307.1 GCA_030699355.1 Bacteroidota bacterium
GAATTGGTGATGAACGAAATGAATGCCATGAACCTAAGTAGAATGGATACGGTATTGGTTTCTAATACCCAAATCTTAGGTTCAACCCGAATGCGTGTGGGAGTTACTTATGCCGGTACTCAGTTAAATCCAAGTGTTACATTTTTAGGGGTGTTTAGAGATTATGTAGTAAATTTCCCAATGGATACAGTAAAACCTACTATGAGTTTGGTAGGTGGCAATACGGTTTATACTGAAATCAATAAACCTTACTTAGATTCGGGCGTAATGGCAATGGATAATATTGAGGGAAATATCAGTGCTAAGTTTGAAACGATTGGTATGGTAGATAATACCAAGGTGGGTCCAAATCAATTGAAGTACATTGTGAGAGATTTGTATGGCAATGTAAGCGATACTTTGTATAGAACAGTGTTTGTAATTTTAAATCAAACCGGACCAAGTTTGGTATTAGACTCACCAACTACCATGTATGTAGAGGTGTACAATAAATTTACAGAACCTGGTTTTACAGCCAGAGATAATCAAGGAAATTTAATCAATAACCAAGTTATTAGAACCAGCAATTTGGATACTTCGGTGTTAGGATTATACAGCATGGTGTATTTAGTAACCGATGCATTTGGAATTAGCGCTACCCAACAGCGCGCTATAACGGTAGGTGATACTACGCCGCCAGTTATTACACCTAAAGCTAATCCGTTTATACACCAAGTAGGTACAGCGCTCGACTTAACCACGGTGGTGGATGTAACAGATAATTATTGGCCAAGAAGTTTTATTCAATTAACGCCACAAGGCTCGGTAAATGTAAACAATGTAGGAAGCTATTTTGTGCAATATGTAGCCAGGGATAACAGTGGTAATGTAAGCAACACACCGCCAGTAAGAATAGACGTGCGCGATACCAAGCCACCAACATTGGTGCTCAATGGATTTAACCCAATGACACACGATGTGAAAACCATTTTCAATGACCCATGGGTAACAGTTTCTGACAATTATTGGCCTGCAGGCACCGTAGTAGTAACTAGAAGAGGTACTATAAATGCCAACGTTTTAGGAACCTACAATTTATGGTATGTAGCCACAGATCCATCGGGCAATAAAGATTCTATTTTACGAGTAGTAAATGTAGTGGATAGAATTAAGCCAAGAGTTGATTTATTGGGTGTAAACGAGGTTAATTTACCACGTTGGACCGAATACAAAGATGCACCGGTGGCATTGATAGATAATTATAATACAGATGCAGAAATGCGCCCATTTTTAACGCCAATCAACTCCTTACCAACAAATGTCGAAGGCAAGCCTTTTGGAGATGGTGTAGGTTTGTTTAGTGTGCGGTATCGTGTAAAGGATTTATCTGGTAACGAATCGGATGTAGTAGAGCGTATTATTAATGTATTGCCTGAGGGTGGCGTAGGGTTAGGAGATGTTATTAATATGGATGGATTTATGAGTGTATATCCTAATCCAAGTAATGGTATTTTTAACTTAAGATTATTAAGTACACAAGCAGAAAACAT